>JAATVS010000497.1 GCA_014523695.1 Nitrososphaerales archaeon TH5895 | reverse complement strand
GTACTACTGTTCTGTTATTGTCATCACCGTCGACTTGATCATCATTTGTATTTATTTCAATCTTCATAGCAGGTTGGTTCGCCACTTCTAATTTTATAGAACCTGATGAAACTGAGCTCATAATTTTAAATAAGCTATCTATAATCTGATCGCTTTCAGAGACATGAAGGTGTTTTCTACCAAATAATATCATGGGTTATCCTATTCCGTTGGGAGTAAGTTGTTACCGAAAGCTAGATACTGCCTTGATCCTTATGTGCTTCCGTTATCCAAACTACTTTACCATTGAGCTTCCAAGTTGCGCCGCCCAAATCTCTGCCATCTGGCCCTTTTGCCTTTGGTACGTCAACTTCTAGATTATCAAATTCAATTGTAGTACTCATATTTGTACCAGATACCACTTTTTCCATGACCTGACTAACAATCTGTGCCCATTTACTCTCTACCTTTTGCTCTTCACCCTGTCGTGTTTTCCCTCCTTGCTCTTCCCCCATGTTTGCATGTTTACCTGTATTATTATTCAACATTTGGTATTGATATATCAACTTTGGATTTAAAGGGTGATGGGACGCTGATCCAATGAAGCAACTCCAATTCTTCCAACCAACATTATGCATCAAAGAAGCTTCTAATGTAAGAGAAAATAACAGTCGAAAACAGTGTATCAAGAGATAACAATGTTTTTGAGCAAGATCTGTGAGGTTATCTTAGTAATTTATTTCATCTATGTCAAATCTCGTACCGCTAAATAGCATCAGTGGCATGATGACACGTCATAAGAAGCTATATAAGGCCCATAAGAAACCTTCTAACTGCTTTATATTTAGACTTTATTATCTAATAAAAGATGCAAACTTCCATTGTCTATAACGAAAATCATGTAGAATACGATGGTAAGTTGGAGGATACTCAGAATGGCTCCAAATTGTGGCTGGACATAGTCAATCCTACTACTTTTGAAATTTCTGAAATCACGAAAACTTTTGAATTAGATAAGTCAGCTGTAGAAGCCTTGGAGCACAAGTCTAAGAAACCTCAGGTTCGTGTCCTCGATAATCACAAGTTTACCATCATACTTGATATTAAATACAGGACCTTTGAAGATTTGGCTACTGAGAGCATCTATATGTTTCACGGAGCAGATTGGCTCATAACTGTGCATTCTGATAAGATAGATTTGCTAACAAACGTAAAGCTACTTTTCGAACAAAAGAATAGGAAGGTGATGGCAGCCTCAATTGATGCTTTGTACTACAATATTTTAACTGAAATAATAAGCACATACGAACAATTACTTACATCAGTCGAATTAACCATCTCTGAATTTGGACAGAAGGCGCTTCAAAAAAGAGCAACAAAGAAGATTCTTGAGCAGTTAGATGCTCTAACAAGACAGATAATACTATTGCGGAGACATTTCTGGCAAGCAAGGGACATTATGAACTTTCTTACACATACAGAAAAAGACAAGGATGAAATCGAGTATCTAAAGATTGCATATGATGACACTTATCAATTAATAGACCTAGTCGAATCATTTCGTGACACAATTAATTCCACACGGGACTTGTATATAGCTAACCTATCAATGCAAATGAATGATACAATGAGGACTCTTACAATCTTTACAGCCATCCTGTTACCATTAACTCTTATTACTGGCATTTATGGTATGAATGGATTAGATCTAACTGATATTGGTAATGTACCACTTGGATTTGCGATTGTAGTTATCACGATGACTGTTATGGCCGCCTTACTATTTTGGGTTTTCAAGCAGAAACAATGGATAATGTCAAATAACGATCATGATAACTAACTGATGATGAAAGCTACAAAACAAAAAAAGCGAGGACAAACACAGTGAAGATTTTTGGAAGATATTTGAGCCACTACTTAAGTAATCAATTAATGGATCCGCAAGTTCATTTGAATAAAGTTCAATAAATGAACTATAATGTAGCGTAGCGTATATAGACTACAGGGAGAACAACAAGAAGAAAAAGCTATAAGCTACGAACCTGGCTGCCCTACCCCAATGTATGTCTAGATGACGTTTACTGGCGACAGTCGTCTGCTGGCGCTATGACATCCGCCTGATCATATTAGGCAACATATTAGGCAACATATTATAAAAATGATTTAAGCGGTGAATGAGAACTAGAATAAAATAAAATAAAATTGGTTTGTATTTTCTTCACGTTTATTCTGTATTCTAACTAGTTCGATCCATCTTCTCTATCATTACCGTCTCCGCCATCGTCATCACCGTCACCTGTGGGTATCAGTTATAGTCATGTTTCCACCAGTCATATTCGACTGGGCGTTAATGGTGGATACAAGTCCAATCACCAATACTGACATAACAATTGCTACACCAATGGCTACAAATATTTGACTTTTCATTGATTGGCAATTAGCTTTATGATGTATAGTAATTTTAAGACGTATCAACTAATAGATAGTTTCCATCTATAATTTTATTGTCTTCTTGCTTTAGATAAATTTATTACAGATCTCATTTGTTTGACATTTCAGATAGTTATTTACTATTCTTCCACTAATCATCAATCCAAATGAAAAAATAAATCGTATTCTTAAAATGATTGAAGTGAAACGGAAATGGACTTTGCTTTTCATGCAACGGTCACATTACACGTGATCATGCTGTCGCCAGTAGCGGACGTCCAAGACATTATTATAACAAATACTGTGCTATCAAACATAACATCATTTAGTTCATCGGCAATAGAATTTCTTTAGCGTACAGAAGATCGGCGGAATAATCTGATCCAACTGGTATTACAAAGAACAACTGAAATAGAAACTTCAGCAGAGCTATTATGATAATAATTACAATAATAATAATAATAATATAGACTAAAGTCCCGAGTACCATTTTCATCTACAACTATTCAAGATAGTATTTAACCATTATCAGAAACATGGGTATAAACGGATTTAAGAATAGAGTATAAAATGCGGCTACGAACATGATGGACTAATCCACTTTTTTGACCAATAAGCGCTGACGAATTTTGCAAATTTGTTACTCCAGACAGTAAAAAGGGGGATAAATTTGCGATCTAATTAGATATGCTATAATTAAATAGTATGTTACATCTCTCAAAGCGGAAAATAATAAATGAAAAATACCATGCAACTTCTGTTGACGTTCACTACATTGGGATTATCACTTTTAGTAATCCAGTCGTATTACAACATAGTTGATACTACTGTTGCCCAACAGCAAAATGAGACTGCCAACCAAACACAGATGCAAGATCAGGAAAATATGTCGGAGAGAAAATTTCTCAAGAACAGCACATCATTTGGAAATGCAACAGCTGAACTTAAAATTAAACATGCACCAGAATTCTCGACACTTACTATTCAACCCTGGCCCATAGTGGAACCAAGCAAAGAATTTAATATCACGGGAATTTTAGTCGATAAGATAACTCTGCAACCTGTAGCTAACTCAGATATATCATTTCTGTATGAATCTGCTTCTGAAGCAATCCCCCCATTTAGCTTAGAAACTATTAAAAAGCAGACTGCTGATACAGACGGCAAGTTCATTACTACAGTAACTGCACCAGATATTCAGGGTATAGTTTCTGTTACTGCACTCTACAATGGAAGTGGTCTTTATCATTCTGTAGCTTCAGATCCGGCATTGGCAATAGTTTCTAATTCCAGTCTTCCGCCATAGCCCCTAAGCCAACTTAATTTTTTCTGCAGACATTGTTGTTAATATTGTAAAAGATACAATACCCTCTGTTAAGAGAAAGATGGGCTAACTTGCAATTAGTTTTTTTACAGTTTCATCTATTAGCTCTATTAAGTGGTCTGCCTCGATTAGTTTAAGTATATGTTTTGATATGTAACCACCGTTTTGTCTCAGGGATTTCTAGTTATTCCCTCTGCCCTCACCGTTCTCTATCACGTCGCCGCTTCCATCATCACCATCATCATCACCTGTGGGTTCCAGATGCAAGTGTTGTGATTTCTGCATATCATTTTATAGTTTTTCTCACATAAAAAATATTATGAACGATGAAAAGTCTGACGATGATGTAGATGCTAAGATGTATGCAGCATATTCTTGCATAGATTGTGGCCAAGAATTTGACTCGCGCAGAGTTAGAAGATCACGAGCCAAGTATCAAAATCTCTCAAGAACAGGTAGACAATGATTGATACACTAAGTCATATTACTATAATGCTTTCCGACTTGACTTTTCAAAAAGTATTAGGGTTCGACAGAAATATTGAGTATTAGCTTCCCAAAGCCTGTAGAAGCAGGCAAAGAATATACGGTGGATATCATCGCAATTGGTAAGTCCGGAGATGGTATCGCAAGAGTCCGCAGCTTTGTAATCTTTGTAAAAAATACAAAAGCTGGAGACAAAAATATAAAAATTAAGATTAATTCTGTGGGAAATAGGTTTGCTACTGCACATGTAATAACTGGTTCATCAGATGTAACTTAGATAGCTAATGAATAGCATCGTGTATCGTGTAATATCTTATGTTGCATATGGACATTTGACAAAAGCGAATGCGCCATAATAATAAAGAATGTAGATGTAATCACGGAGTGATTAATTTCAGCTCTGTTGAATTCGGGATTAATGGTTCTAGAATAGAGCTTCGCTGTCGTAAATGCAATAACACGGTCGGCTGGTGGCATACTTTCACAGATAAGATCGTGCCAATAACGCGACCGTGGTCTGAAGAAGAATGCTTAGCAATGAAATAGCTTATCT
>JAATVS010000496.1 GCA_014523695.1 Nitrososphaerales archaeon TH5895 | reverse complement strand
CTTCTAACGTTGAGTATTCCAGAAATGTAAGGTATTTCATGCATTTATTCGCATATATTTCGGCTCGGACTGCCGGCTTACTCACATAATAAGACGACTTAGTATGGCCCAGAAACCATTCAGAATAATCGCTACCAGCCAGTGTATCGGCGATAGTCGTTTTCACAAATCGGCGAAATGAGTGAAGAGTGATTTTTCTCCTGTTGGATATATTGTCTTTTCTCTGGCCAAAGTCAACAGCATCGAGAACAATGTGAAATTGTAGTAGGAGCTTGACGTAAATCGACCGTGGTGTAACCTCCCGTTTTTTAACTTCATGTACCTGGAAGACTAGACAATCGTCAATCTTTTCATCGAGTTTTTTTGTCTTATTCAAGTCAATTCTAAATCTATACTCAATCCACTCTTTCAAATAACGACTCGCTTCATCTGAAATGTATATGTCCCGTGACCGTTTAGTTTTGGTATATTCTGCGCGTATATGTAATTTAGTTGGGCTCTCATTAAAGTTACAATCTCGTACTCTAATCGCACAGGCCTCGGTTGCCCGAACGCCGCTGGATGCCAATACTAAAAGATATGTTTTCAAACGACGATTATGACATTGTAATAGGATAGTTCGTATATCTTTTTGATCTATAGCTGCCTCATCTTCTCTCGGTATTTTTCGTAATACCACTCTCTTTTTAAACTTGTATGGGACAATGTCGACATCATGATACTGAAAATAAGACTTAGTACAAGTCAAATATTGATTTATAGTAGATTGCGAAAGGCTCTTTGGCTGGCTGAGGAAGGTTACAAATTCGTCCAAAAACCTATACACATCGATATTATCTGAATTAATTGAATCAATGATAGTTTCTAATGTTAAATTACTATATTTAGCATTTAGGAACTGATATAGATAGGCGAGTGAGGTCTTATAACCGCGGTTGTAATAAACACTATCACGTTCTTTGGAAGATAAAAATTGTTGAACTCTTGGTAATCTTTCAATATATCTATGTATGGCACTAAGTTCCTGAGCGATATTAGACACTAAACTAACGATCTCTAACTATGAGCTCTTAATACAAATATATACCTTTTGCTATGCTATTTGATACAAAATAGCATCATTTTTTGCAAAGTGTGTGTGGATATGATCTTTATTCATAGTATAATCAACAGTCACTAACTATGTTAATCATTACATAAATAGGCAATGAAGTTAGATATCTATTATCCTCAATGTATACCAACCATGAAGAACATACGATTGCTGACTCCAAAGAAACTCATGTAAAAGCCACATCAACTGTTGCTAGAAATAACATCTTGACATTGATGGAAAATTTCATTGAACAAATATTCCAGATCAGGAGAACTCTACTAGGAGTTTCGATTTCTGCATTAATACTTTCTCCAATTGCAATAGGCCTGTCTATATTTTTGATAGGACACCCATCTTTTTTTTCTATATTAGAAATCCAAAATGAATTCGGAACTATCTTAGGCTTATTACTTGCAACCATAATTAGTATGTCCTCTATATGGCTTATTACAGGTATAAGACAGTATAGAAAAATTGGTTCATGGAACAAGCGTTACAAAGAATTCATGTCAGAGAAAGAACAAATGGACCGAAAACTTGCATCCAAGTATGGATATTGATAGGAATAGGTTCATTTTTTGCTGATTTTTTGTGATACTCTGGATTGAATCTTTAAAGGCGAATTCAATTCATATCCCTTTAAATCATCATTTTAGGAGGATTATTTTTCATCGTTTGCACCGCTTCTTAGTGTGGACGATGGCAAATATAGTTAAGGTCGCAGTACCTGTTCCCAAAATGGTACCAAGGTATCCAAAATCAAATTTCCATAATGCAGTAATTTTCTTTGGTCCATCCATGGTTAAAGAACCTGAGGGTGAAGTGTTTGTTCCGGAAAGATCACCTGCCCAACAATCAAACGATTGTAGTGTCCAGAAGTCAGCAGAAGAATCTACAGAATATGTTTATAGTTATCACTGCTCATACGATATTATAGTGGCTACTCTATAGTGAATAGTATTATATTACAGAACGCGTCTATATTATCATCTCATCACAATTTCAATTGATACAGTGAGACTAGTATCTCAAAAATTTTATTTTCTATCTATATCACACTGTTACAATAATCTATCTTGAGCCTTGTACTTTAAATATGAAATATCTCTATGAGTCATATTGACTAATAAAAGGCGAATTATCGATTTTTGGTACTGATTTGATCGTCTATTTAATCCACGTTTTGGTGAAGTTCCTTCTCATATTGATAATGCAGAGAGATTTGAGTCGGGATTGTTGTCTGGTTGGTTAACTGATCGTAACGAAATGAATATGCAAAATTATCCACAAAATTTCCAAGATAGAATAAACATGTCTGACGATTTAATAAACGCTATTAGCTTACTGTCTGAGAATCAGTTGAATATGATAAATGAAAAATTAGATGATGATGTACTGATTCAAAAGGCATTCGAGTATTTTGGCCAAGGCGTACTATTTGACGATTTCTCAGATGTAGAAACCAATCAGCCAAGAAGGCCTAGTGATGACAGGGTGCATATGATGGATTCTATTCACTTTGGATATCCCAGATGGCATGTCTTTTGTCGATCTGCTAGTTTTATTGGTCTCGATCAAGATATATGGCTAAAAATAGATCGTCTTATTGGATTGGCATATGCTCTTCACATGAGATTAGCGCCACGGCGATCTGGCTCAGATGGTTCCGATCCGCAGAATCCAGAACGACCCGATATAGTTGAGGAATTAGGTCCAATGTTCGAAGCATCCAGTTTCGTTCAATTAGATGAACATTTTGATAATAGATTTGTCAGGGCGTTATTTGGTCACGTATGAGAATATCATAATATGGCTCTGGGTTGACTATTAATCTCACAGAAGAAAATAATGTACCTGAGTTATATTAACTTTATCAGTTGCTATAATCAATACTATCTACCTTTTGTATGCTATCTTTCTTATACTTATCCAATTTTGAGTTTGAGTGTTTGCTTTCTTCGATTCCTAGGATAACACCGGAATATCCTTTAAATATTAAAAAATATATCTCGGGATTGATAAGAAGAATAGAATTCATGAAATGAGAATGAAGTATAACATTATCTTTGCTTTCTCTTTTTCTACTTCGTGTCTATTGCTTGCTTTGATTTTACTATCATCATCCGTAATCCCTTCTGCAACAATAACCTCATCATTAACACCAGTAATGGCATCTGTGGATGATAATCAAGAAGACGATGATGATAATGACAAAGAAAATACTAGGGATAATGATGATGAAGATGACGATGGTACCAATGATGATATAGATATAGATGAATTGAATCTATTGCAAATATGCTGTGCTTGGTCAGACAAGATTTCAGATGGTGTACTAGAATACAGAATAAGCGGTGAAGGAGATGAAGATAGCAAACAATCTGTACGTAATGCGATACAGGACTGGGATTTATTGATTGACAATTTGATATTTGTAGAGAAACAAGATGACAGCAGCAACGAGGCTGACTTAGAAATAGGATTTTCTGATAGCAATGAAGATGCTAACGACGAAGAATTTGATTATGGGGATCCCATAGCCGCTGGAAAAACGGAATTTAATTTTGATAATAAGGGATTTATTGATAGTATTGAAGTAACACTTTCGGGGGGCATTTTTGGCGATAGATTTCAGAATTCTGAGCTAGAACAAATCGCACGACATGAAATCGGACATGTCCTAGGCCTAGGCCATGCGAATTTTGACGGTAACCTTATGTCTGAGAGCACTGATGGTGGCACAGGAAACATATCTACTTGTGAAGTCAATGGAGTACTTGCAGCAAATTATTGGAGACTTGTGGATGTTAGCAATAATCCACAATATCCAGAGGCACATTTCGTAGTATGTTAATGTTTAATATTATATTCAAGCATATGTACAGAAACTGGTATGTATAGAAAAATGTGAGTTTCCTGATATAGAAGACTGACTGTGATTATAACAACTATAAGAATACTTTAATTATATGACTGTATAAATAATATAGTTATAGTTATAGTTTTCAACATGTTAGCAAACATCTTTTAAAAAAGTCTGTCGATAAAGCTTGATAATATCATGTTTGGTGGGGAGATGATTATTAACTCATGCCCTGAAAAATGGCCCTTATAGTTTCCTTCCATGCTTGCTTGTTGCTAGATTCACTCATACCAGATACTTTGCTTATAGATAGCCCATTGAAAAGGGAGACAAGACCGGCTGATATAGCTTTAGTATCCACATCTTTGGCAAAAAGATCTTTTTCCACTTGTAAATTTAGATATTCTGTTACTATGTCAATTGTTCTTAATCTGTGTTCATAAAGCATCCTTTTTAACCTAGGATTACGTGCGGATTCAGCAATTATTTCAAAAAAAACTTTTTCAAAGTCTTGTCCCATTTCGTTATGAAAGTTTTCATAAAACTTCTCTGCGTTTGGTATCAATTCTTCTTTCCTAGTCGCCATTAGTGTGGATAATTGTTCCTTTAATCTAAGAATATTTGTTTCAGATATGGCATAAAATAATTCTTCTTTACTTCTAAAATAAAGATATAATGTGCCCTTGCTCACCCTAGCAGTCTCTGCTATATCATCCATTCTAGTTTTATCATATCCATACTTTGAAAAAGCAATCAATGCTGATTCAACTATTTTACCTTTAACTTCTATTTTATACTGAGCAGACACTTTTGGACACAAAATATTTTACTCTCTCCTCTCCTCTTTTCCTTTCTTATTCTTTTCCTTTTTACTCCAAACAATATTATAGTGGACAAAAATCATTTCAGGAGTTACCTTATTCGATTTATTTCCTCGTTTTTCTTGCGTATGAATTCAGGTGGTTGTAGTTGTTGATTTTGAAAGGTAGGAATAGTTATCTTCTTTGAAACAAAAAGAGCTCCTAATAATCCCATCAACGCGGCCGGCACTAAAGTTATTGATAGCATAACAGGCAATGTGCTAAGAAAGTTGGATGTTAAGCTAGCTACTGCTTGCATCCCTTGTAGATTGGCTATTGGCATATCAAGAGGAATTGCAAATGCCCATGTAAGCATTGGATAATTAAATATATAGAATACTGAACTGACTAATATCCCAGCTACTAATTCTGACGCTCTTAGTCCTAATTTTGATTTTGTAGTCGAATTATTCAAGATAATATCTGCAATTAGTGCAGGTAAGATAGCTATTATGAAATACCAAGGTAGAATAGAGATCATCATACCTTGACTAGGAACAATATTTGCAAAGATATTGATGCCAACTACCAAAGCTGAAACAATAGTTCCAGCACCAAACCTTCCTATACTCTTGGATGCAGTAAGGAATATGATAGAGCTGAGTAGAGGTAATGTTACAATTGCAATTAATGAAGCAATGGTAGGATTCAGGTTAAATTGAAAGTTTTCTCCATCCGAAAACGGAAGAGAGAACATATAAACATACCATATAGTTGTGAACCATAATGCTGCAAATGCGGGAACCATTGCAGCTTTAATCAATCGCTGCCTAGAAGACGAAGTTGCATGTACACCTATCCTTGCAAGGCCTACAACTGTTGCGACTGCATTTATTAGCATTCCAGTAATCAATGCTAAATGTGGTGGACTCAATAGCCCATCAACACCAAAGGTTTCATGCCAAAGAAAGTCAGACGGTCCAGCTGCCAAAGACATTGTTGATCCTATAATAAGAAGTTTCATTGGTGTAGCAAATGACCTTCCTCTAAGTTCATTATTTCTAATTAACAAGAATCCGCTTGTTCCTGCTGCGATTGTTAGTAAACCGACTCCTGCATAAAGAACCGTATGCGATGGCGTAAAGAAAGTCTCAGGCTCTTGCATAATATGAGAAGTAACATCCCAACTTGTACCTGCTATTTGCAGAAATGAGCCGCAAGTAGCTATAATTAACATAGTTATGATTGCGGTCATATTATGTTTTTTGGAAAAAATGTCGTTAAGAACCATGACTTTGCCTCGTAACGTACGCATAACTGTTATATAGAATGCTAGTTAATAAACATAACTGACCAGTCAGTTATGTTTATATAAAGGAGCCTGTATTTTCAAATATAAACTAATGCAAAGCAACAGGATAAGTGGGCAAATATTTTCAGACACTATTACTGATTCGGACCTGACGGTAACAAATGAGAATCCTACAATAACAAATAGAATCGAGTTCCGAAATTCTCGAGTCTTAATAATAGGTCTAGGTCAACTCGGTCTTCCAGTTGCAAAATATGTAAAAGAGAAAGGATTTGATACTTACGGATATGATATCGAACAGAAGGCTATCGAACGTGCAGAAAAAGTAGCATCAATAAAAAGAGCAGATAGTTTTAGTGATTTTGATGTATACATTATTTGTGTATCTACACATAAGCCTGATGACATTTTCGCACCTCAGATAGATGGATTGCTATACATAATAGAAGAGATTTCAAGGAAAGCCAAAAATGGTGCTCTTGTGTCGATAGAAAGTACTATTCCTAGAGGAACATCAAAGAAAGTATTTGAGATGCTTAACCATAGATTACACGTTGTACATGCACCGCATAGATGGTATGCTTTAGAAGAGATGGAACACGGAGTTAATCAGTTGCGCGTTGTAGGAGGAGTCCATGATTGTTGTCTTAGAGCGGCCTTGCAATTTTATACTGGAGATATTTGCAATAGTAGTTATAATAATAATGCAGATGCCGATGTTAGTGTAGGTAATATAAGCCAAAGGAAGAGTATTCGTAGTGGTAGTGATGAAAGCAATAGTAGCAATAATAGCAATGAAAATGGAAATTTAGGAATTCCTTTACATCCTGTGTCAGATATCGAAATAGCAGAGATAACTAAAATTGCTGAAAACGCTCATAGGTATTTGCAAATAGCCTTTGCAGAGGAGCTTTATCTCTATTGTAAAACAAATAATCTAAGTTTTCCACAATTACGGGAAGCCATCAATACTAAATGGAATGTAAACATACTTGAGCCCAGAGATGGAATAGGAGGACATTGTCTACCAAAGGACACCAGGATGTTTCTACAGTCATCTAAATCAATAAAGAGTAAGATATTGACTGCAGCATTAGAAGTAGATCAAGATTACAGAAGACAGAGACAATCTAGAGTTGAGCTAGAAGTATTGTGTAAGGACATAGCTAAGTGAAACAATATCTGATCAGGAGGTGCTGCTACTGCTGAAAGTCCAGCACAGGTTATTATTACCCTGCGATTGCTTACTAAAATGGAATGATGTAGAAACATCATTGATAATGTGTAAGAAGCATTACAATAATTATGACAATATAGATATGGAAGTAGATATGAATCATAAAACTGAACAGTTCATAAAGGAAGTAATTGATCCTTCTGGTTCCCAATTTTCTGCTAGGCTATTGAAGGAATTAAGATAGATATGCATAGATTCATAATTGTTTATTTTAGAATTGAACCATATTTGTGAACAGTAGATGTTGGTAATATTCGGCTAATTGAAGCTGGCTTACTCGCTACGATCATAGGGGGG
>JAATVS010000495.1 GCA_014523695.1 Nitrososphaerales archaeon TH5895 | reverse complement strand
GGGTTAAACCTTTCCTATCATTAGTACTATTTCTGACTTGAATGCTGTAGTTTGATTGCTTGATATAGTTTAACGAATTCAGGATATCGCTTAGCAAGCTTTTCATCATTTGACACATACTTCAGGAACATATTTTCGTAATACTCAATCAAAGTTGGTTCGAATTGCTTTCGGATTTTCCTATCACTAATGAACTTTTCATTGATTAAGAAGCAAAGCTATTCTATATCATTGAAGATACGGTAAACCCATTGCTTCCGAGAGATGTCATGTTCAGAACCTGGGGGTATTTTATCTAACTCAACCTCTGCATCTCTCCAAGAGGACGTGATTATGTTTGTCTGCGTGAATTGGTCTAATTTCTTTGAACGCCTAAACGTTATAACTGTGTAGAATAGTGCCGCTGCATATATTCCCCCTACAATAATTTGAATGTAATCTGATGTTGTTAAAACAACCATGTCTTGAGTTATAGGAGGAAGTATGATTTTAGAGTTAGGCTTGTTGACTATTCAGGACTCATTTCCTTTGCCTAGTAACCAGTTTGACTGATTCTCTATGGCAATATCTGTTACTTTGCTTTTGCCCTTGTCTGCCCAGAACAGAATGGTATTACGCTAACAGGAGTTAAATAATTAATCTCCAAAGCATCTACAGAATATCAAATTGGATGTGGGGGCCAAAGGGAGTTCGAAGTAATATTGATTCTAGGTAATCAAATGACCAACGATGAGGAGAAGGAGGAAATCTATAAAGCATTAGAGAAGATAGCTTTGACGAATGTGGAGGTCATACGAATGGAAATGGAAGTATGTATTGGAACCTCTCCTAATCTAACAGAAATTCTTATGTATCACAAGAAAAAATATTCTCCAACGAGGACAAGTAAGACATGGAGGACTCATCAAAAAAGGTACAGAACTTCATCCTAGGACTTTGGGGCGTTCGATATCAAGTCAAAGAAGTTCAGCGCTCGATTGCGTTCTATACTAAGATGCTCCGTTTCAATTTGGACCAGCAAAATTTGCCTGCTTTCGGTCAGGTTTCGATCGGCAATCTTAAACTTATTCTCAGCGGTCCCGGAGCCTCTGGTTCTCGACCGATGCCCGATGGCAGTCAGCAAGAGCCTGGTGGATGGAACCGGATAGTCCTCCAAGTGCAGGACTTGCCTGCACGTATTACCGAACTCAAGAAGGAGGGAGTGCATTTCAGAAATGAGATGGAAGTAGGTCCCGGCGGCAGACAGATCCAAGTGGAAGACCCAGATGGTAACCTGATTGAGTTATTCGAACCTGCCCAGTGGTAGGGGCAGTTTTATTTAATACTAATGATAAGGCTCGATTAGATATTCAGCTATTAGACTAACTGGAAAGATTCATTCATAAAGTCATCGGACTAGCCCTAGGATATCTCTTCGGAATCTTCCAAGTGCAGGATAACGTTCATAAAGTTTTGTTCTATTCAAAGAGAGACCATTCCGTCGTTCATTACGTGAAACGAAATTACTCTCCTGATGATATGTTGTGGCATAGCCTTCGAGAACTAGCTTTGTATCTTTTTCAAACAGACGCTGTCCGAAATCTATGTCCTCGTACCCATAACTACCGTTGAAAGTTTCATCCCACAGTCCAACATCGAGAGCATCTTCACGCCAATATGCTACGTTTCCTCCATGAAAACAATTGCTTGGGAATGGATGAATCTTTAGTTCTTTAAGTTCTGGGATTCTCTTGTCTTTACGAGAACCTATTAAATTATTCGAAACACTATGGATCTCTGGGAGTGACGATATCAAGGTGAAGTTGCGAACAATGTCTGCAGGTTGTATTTTACTAGCTTCCACAAATACCTTTGGTCCAATCGTTGCAATTTTCGTTGATTTATGAAACCAGGCCATGTGCGACTCTAGGAAGCTTGGAGGACATATCATATCCGCATCGAGAGAGACAATAACATCATTCCTAGCTACATATATCCCAGCATTTCTAGAGCTTGCGGCCCCCCAGCCATAGCTAGAGAGTGTTACCAATTTTATATCTATTTCTCTTTCATACTGTTCTGTGATGAATTTTGCATCGGTATGATTGGCATCAGCTGCTATAATGATCTCAATTCGATCTTTTGGGTAAGTCTGCTGAGTCA
Source organism: Nitrososphaerales archaeon TH5895 (assembly GCA_014523695.1). GTDB lineage: Archaea > Thermoproteota > Nitrososphaeria > Nitrososphaerales > Nitrososphaeraceae > TH5896. The sequence continues at coordinate 149 of JAATVS010000495.1, read as the reverse complement.
GACTTATGACAGTTTTTGCAAGTATATCACGTCCAGCATGAAAAGGAATAACTACGCTAAGAGATAACTCATGCCCACGTGGTTCTGTTTTCACTTTATGTTCTATGTCCGTGTAGTCATTAAATAATCCCAATTATAGATATCCTCTC
>JAATVS010000494.1 GCA_014523695.1 Nitrososphaerales archaeon TH5895 | reverse complement strand
CGTATGAAAAAGTGCAACTGAGTACGTGATATTTTATATCTATGTCCAATTTATCTAGACATAAGATGTCGAATAAAAAAGAAACGCCAGAAGAGATCATAATTAACAAAGGTGAAATAGTGTACAAAGAGTTAGAGGAGCGTGAAGGACATGAAAGTACAGCAAGGGATATACCAATAGAGTCATACGTATATGCTTACCTAAAAGCGATTGACAGTGCATACAAATATCTTATCGATATTCACCTTCACGATAAAACAATGGGTCCACGACTAGATGGTCTACAGAGTAGTTTTAATCTAGTCATGGAAGATCTAAGGTCATATTATAATGATAGGGAAAAGTAAGATTACTATTTTATAAAATCAGAAAAATGGTATGAGGGAAAAACTTCCTTAAAATGGGATAACAAACCCTCATCCAGCCAGTTGTTCATTTAAATTTACCACGGTTGGGTTTATGTTTTCGTACGAGCTACCAATTCTAGGTGGTAATGCGTCTGCTTCTTCCTGGTCAAGGATTACACTGCCTGGTGGAACAAATTTGTTATCAGGAATTGAAACTCCGTTTGAAATTGTGCTTGAAATTCCTATCGCAACATTGTTACCAACTTTTGCATCAAATATTATACTCTTCATACCAACAAAAGTATTATTTCCCACCCAGGCAGGTCCATGAACCATCGAATCATGTGCTAAGCTTGTATTTGTTCCAACAAATACTGAATAACCCTCAGCAAACTGAGAGCTATTTCCCATTAGCCTATCACCAGCTTCTGAAAATCTTCTTCCGTCAAGAGCCTTCTCTTTATCGGTAGTTATAAGTCCATGCAATATTACACCGTCCTGCATATTGGAAAAGTCACTGACATGAATAGGAGTCCCTTCATCTCCTCTACATACTGCTGTTGGGGCAACCAATACTAATTTACCTATATAGCAGTTACCAATGACTACTGCAAAGGGATGAATGAAAGCTGTTTCTTGAATTTCTGGAAATGATATGTTTGTATTAAAGTCTGCTTTGACATTTGAATGGATATTAGGCCAGTCATTGCTGTATAATGAAAAATTACCGGACTCATTTGTCAGGATACTTAGAGAACTGTTTCCTCCTGAAGAGATAAGCTCATTACCGGTTATGGCATTTGCATAGTTCATTGTACCACTAGATAATAATGGCAAACCCGAAAGTACGACTAAGGCAATCGTGAATACTACGTATGCGATCTTCCTTGTTGGTCATGTAGAATATGCTTATATGGAGTTGGTGACTCTTCAATCCTAAATAGTTCTCATATTTCTACGGTAAAGGAATGACTAAATAACTTTCAATCCTATGATGTCCGGGAGTAGGCTGCGATAGGCACACCATAGCATAGTAGGAATGCCAGATCATGGTGAAAAACCATTTAAGATTTGATTATTGTAAATTCATTAGTGTTGTGGGAATATAATGCATTGGTTGCGACTAGTGGATAAAACCAACCTACCCATTAATCTGGCTAGTTGTTAATTACTATTATAATTGCTGCTGCAACCTTAGATACTTCTGTTACTAAGTACAGATATAGCAATTTCAAGTGCTTCTTCCAACATTCTTGTACTCACGATTCATTTCGTTTCTACTTCAATATTGAAACTGAATAGTCAGATGCATCGTCATCATAGTAAATGATTCAGATCAAGTCAATTAACTTCATAAATAAGGCTTTCAGTAAAAAAATAAAAAAGTATAAAAAAATAGACCGTATTTCCGTCTGACTATTATTAATCTACCTTAATTTCCTTCCCCTTAGGTTTCGATTTATCTTTCTTGTTAAATGTTATTTCAAGTATTCCATTGTTATATTTTGACTTTGCTGTTGCGAGATCAGCCTCTTCAGGTAGGTCTATAGTTTCATGATATCTTCGTGCTATACCTTCAGCATCTGTGGTTGTCACTTCCAACGTGCTGTCATATGCGTTTATCTTGATATTCTCTTTATTTACTCCTGGCATCTCTACCACTACTTTTATCTCTTTATCTGTGGTAGAAATGTCGACTAGTGGT
>JAATVS010000493.1 GCA_014523695.1 Nitrososphaerales archaeon TH5895 | reverse complement strand
CTAACTATCCTATTGTTTTGTATAATTTGTAAACCAGACTATTTATAAATAGGCAATTTCAATTATATATGGTATGATTAGTATCACTAAACCTCAAATTCAAACTTTAAAACTAGGGCAAAGTGACAATTCTTCTAAAATGCATCAAAGCGCTCCAGTAAATGTTCTAGGCGTTGCCAGCAGTATGCGAAAAGGATCCTTCAGTACACATGCTCTAAAATTGGTGCTAGAGGAAGCAAAAAAATATGGAGCTGGTTCCCAATTGCTCGAATTACGCGAAGTAAGGTTGCCTATATACGATCCAAGCAGATCTGTGTCAGAAGAATTGTATCAAGATGTTAATGGTCATCGCGAAAATGTTCTAGATTCGGTTACAGCGGCCATCAACTGGGCTGATGCTTTTGTCCTGGCTTCTCCAGATTTTCATGGATCTATGTCTGGTGCAATGAAAAACTTTCTCGATTATTTCTGGCAAGAATTTGCGGGGAAAACCTTTGGATATATTATAGCATCTCATGAAAAAGGATTAACCGTCGCAGATCAAATGCGTACATCGGTTCGTCAATGTTATGGGTGGAGTATGCCCTATAATATATCGATTAATGGGGCAAATGACTTTAATTCCGCAGGAAATCCAATTAATTCAATACTAGCTAATAGAATAAAGATGCTTGCCCGTGACTTGGTCACATATGGAACTCTAATTAGAAGGCAATTTTTGCAGGATGTCATGAACAAAGAAGTATCAGATAGCTACGCTTCTCATTATCGGGAGTATTATAACTAATATATTGAGATGCTATCTATGCCTCGCATCAAGACGGCGTTTCTCCTAGTCAATTCTCAAGACGGAATATTCTGAGAAATAGCCTAAATGTGGCTAATAAACAAGTAAAACTAGTACGTACGATCTTATAACCGCAATCGATTCTGTACATCCTTATCGTAAGTAAACTTCTTTCTAACAAGCAAAGCAACAATCGATGTTCCTATAAATGTGGCACTCCAGTACAGCCATAGATTATATAGTACTCCAGAAACAATAGCAGGAGCAAATGATCGAGCAGGATTCATTGAAGCTCCAGATATGAACGCAAGAAAGAATATGTCAAGTCCAACTATTCCACCAATGACAAGCCCTCCATATCCCCTTAGTCCTTTCATATAGACAACTACTACTATTACTGCCATCAATAATGCAGACGCTAGTATCTCAATCCCAAATATTACAGGCAATGGAAATGCATAGTTAGGTGAGTTTGCACCTAGGTCGGCCTCACTTCCGATCATATACATCACAAATAAGCTTCCTAGCAATGCACCCAGTATTTGTGCCGTAAAATAATACACCAGCTGCAGCTTTGTAATATGTTTCGTGATCAGAAATCCTAATGACACAGCAGGGTTGAAGTGGGCCATTGATATTTTAGCAAATAAGTATACCGATACTGCTACACCCACAAATGGAAGAAATGCGATAAATGGGATACCAAATATTCCATTGAATTTAGCATCAATTACTACCGCTCCTGTAGCCAATACGACAACAATGAACGTACCCATTACTTCTGCAATAAACCTTTTTTGAGTTAACGTAAGTTTATCTGTTATTATCTTCTTCAGCGACAGAAATGTCTGTTGCAAGTTCCTTGATTCTTCTCTCTATCTCATCTCTAATTTCTCTGACTTTTTCGATTGACTTGTCTTTAGGGTCTTCGATCTCCCAGTCAATTACCTTAGGGATAAACAATGTAGGACAGAAATTCTTCTCCATGCATCCCATGTTGATGATCTTATCTGAATTTCTCATCATATCTTCCGTGAGGTCTTTAGACCTTTGCTTGGAGATGTCTATTCCAATCTCATTCATTACCTGTGTTGCAAGCGCGTTAATCTGTGATGTCGGTTTAGTCCCCGCACTCAATGGTCCATACCCCTCAGGAGCATATTTCCAAAAGAATCCTTCTGCCATTTGACTTCTACCTGCATTCTCTACACAGACGAAAAGTATTGTTTTCTTTGTCCTGACTTTTGATTTGCTACCAAATGAAAATTTCATTTATGCTTACAGCCTAAGATTTCGGACGGTTCCTCCATCATCATTGTTTTACAGCCTTGATAACCAGACTGGTAATCTTTCTGTTCTCAACCTGATCTCCTTCCGTATAGAGCTTTTCATCTAGTACCTATACAATATCAAATCCGCCATTTTTGATGCTATCAATGTAATTTTCCTTAGTCAACGCCCCATCAATACAACTGCACCACCTTTCTGGATCTATCAACGAAATATCTTCTGCTATTTGCTTATCCGTAACAAGATCTGAGATAACCATTCGGCCAATTCCATTAGGCTTAAGAATTCTGTATATTTCTCTAAATGTCTTTACCTTATCAGTTGTTAGATTGATTACACAGTTGCTTATTACAACATCTACACTGTTTTCTTCAACAGGGATTCTTTCTTCTACATCCCCTTTTCTAAATTCAACGTTTGTGTAACCATTATCGGCGGCATTCTTTCTCGCTTTTTCCAACATTTCATCAGTCATATCTATACCTATCACTCTACCAGAGCCTTTGACTATGTTAGCCGCGAGAAATACATCAATACCTGCCCCCGAACCTAGATCAACGATCGTATCGCCTTCCTTTATAAAAGCAAACTTTGTAGGAGTTCCACATCCCGCTCCAAGCATAGACGTAGTTGGTATTGAATTGAGGTCGTTCAAGTCATATCCTACTAATTCAGCTATTTGAGCAGCTGATTGTGAAGATTGTAGGACTGCATTATTATTTCCTGAGCAACATCCTCCTCCACTTTCAATACTAATCGAAGGACCACAACATGAGTCTCCTGACAGAGCTACTTTTCCATATCTTTCCTTTACCTTTTCCTTTATTTTTATCGAATCAGTCATACTAATATGTTTACTAGAGAAACTATTTAAGTTATCAAGAGAAGCTAGGTAAAGTAAGTGTAAAAATGGAAACTAAAGCAAACGCTGCAAAATCAATAGTTAACAGAAGAGAACTACCGGTTATTCAGAATCAGCTGCAGAGACATGGAAAGAACCTGAAGCAAAATTCATGTGGATTTGATGGGTACGATGCTGAACTACTTATGAATGAAACCAAGAAACTAAGGGAATTAATTACAAAAAGAGGAACACTTGAAATTCTTATCCCTCTTTGCTGTACTACAAACCCTGTACGCTACATAAAGT
>JAATVS010000492.1 GCA_014523695.1 Nitrososphaerales archaeon TH5895 | reverse complement strand
ATGTGGAATCAAGGCATAAGGATGGTAGTCCCCCTTTGGAGGGATGATATTTACGGTCATGAACTAATGCGAGAGGTTAGGAACGAATTTCAAAAATTAGGTGGCAAGTTTGATGAAGATTCTGATAATATTGGTTACGCTCCGAGGACGGGGCAGTTGGCCGCTAGTTTGCATAGGATTAATTTCATAATGTGGGACAATACTTTGAAAACTTTAGAAGAAAGGGTCGAGAGTGCATTGTCCAATCACACTCAAGAACAAATAGGAGTATTTATGGTCTCACTTGACGAAGTTACTCCGTTATTTATCCAGGCCTATAACCATCCTATTCTATCCATGGTAAGGTGGTTCGGAAGCGACGGGACTGCGCTCAACGAAAAACTCATTAGGAATCAAGAATCGGCTCTGTTTGCTGTAAACACTTCTTTCAGCAGTCCTATTTTCAGTCTTCAATATGGGAACCAGGAGAAATTAGATGAAGTCCTGGAAGAGATTCGAGCACGGGTGCATGTGACGCCGTCGCCATATTCCGCTGTCGCATATGACGCGTTTTGGGTTGCAGCTTTGGCAGAAAATATTACTATGCTCAACGAAGGAAATCACACCTCATGGGAAATGGTGGATAGTCTCAAGGAAGCCATAATAGATTCTGCAAATTCGTATTTTGGATTGACTGGCAACATTTCTCTCAATGCCGTGGGTGACAGAGCTAACGGTCAGTACGATCACTGGAAGGTAGTAGCGAAAGACGTTGGTGGTACAGCTCCAACTTTTTCTTGGAATAGGACGACTCATAAGTAATCCTCCCGGTGACAACCGAACGCCTATTACATAAGTATCTAGTTACTTCTAAAAAAACATAAAATGTGGAGGAACGAATTGATCTTAAACTAAATAGTTCCACCTCAAACTCTTCCCCCACTCCACAGTTTATATGATATCATCACCTTGTCTAGGTTACCTTCACCTTTCTCAATTGCAGATCTTAAATTGCTGAATCATAACATTGGCCAAATACCTATGAAGACCAACACATAACCGATATCATTATAGAAACGGAGAATACGATGACTACAACTATAATCATACACGGAGAAGGAGAGGGCTTTTCAATGACTTATTTTACTACTAGGAAGCAATCGTTGAAACTTTATTGATTTGATATAAAGGCGCAGCCATAATTATTCTTTCTACTTGCCTCCTTCCGAGTATAGAGTAATATAGAGTTATAGAGGCATAAATTATGTAACAGTATTAAGGGAGATAACAGCAGAGATACAAATGCTGCTTTCGTTTAAACCAAAAAGTATTCTAGTTTATATCTTGTATTCTCGTTTAGTGAACCTGAGTTATTTGTTTAAGGTTGCAGGTTCGCTTTCAGAGCTCATGACATATAATGCTGAATAAGCATTTGCAAATAACAATCTTTCAGTTGGTCCTAATTCTTACGGGTGGGCCAAAATGTTTGCATGTTTGTATTGAATGCTATGTATGAGATAAAGCAAATGAAAAATAAAGCATCGATAGATAAATAGTCAAATTGAACATTCTACTATCTGATGCTCTCCGTAAATATGTCAAATAGACATTATATTTTCTAATAGGGATACCACAGTGAATGCATAAAATAATCGCTAAAACCGGAACATTTGAAGTCCTCCTCCACGAAGGAATATTTACCTCAAAAAACCTCACTTCAAAACACGCTTTTGAAACAATGTTTACGTCTACAAACTTTAGAAATAGCTTATCTCTCTTTTTTTTGATTTTTACTTTCAACCCTATCATCGTACGATTCAAACTTATACAAGACATTTGAATATCATAATTTCCCTTTATTTGCAATCAAAACTACTCCAGTCATTATTATCACGGTCGCGATTATTATTTGTGGAGTGATAGCTTCACTAAGTATCGCCCATCCCAAAATAACAGCCACTACTGGACTGACGTAGGCAAAAGTATTGGCTAATGATGCTGATGTATTTCTAAGAACCCAGAAAAATCCAGCCCATCCTGCCGAACCGACAGTTATGAGGTACAATAGTGAAGTCATGGATGGTACAGATATTGCAGAT
>JAATVS010000491.1 GCA_014523695.1 Nitrososphaerales archaeon TH5895 | reverse complement strand
CTACCACGCACCAATCCTCTTTCCTCTGCTTTCCTATAGATATATGCAGTTTGCTCAATTATCGTATCTGAGAGCCTAAGCTTATCTTTTAATGCATAAAGCTGAGAGAAAGCTTGAAGTAGATTTCTATTAAGTGGACTATCATGAATTATTCTATTATCCCATGTTCTTAATCTCTTGTATGTCGAATACATTGAAGTATCTAATTTCTGTCCACTAGCGTCTCTGCCTGTTTTTGAAATTAGTGTAGCAAGGCCTTTATCGTGTATAGCTAGAGAAGTTGGAGCTCCTGTTCTTGCTCTTTTATTCTGTTCTTCGGCCGTAAATGCACGCCACTCGGGATTACTAATGTTCTCAGACTTATCAGTTATAACCGTACCACAATTACTACAAATAACCTCGCCTGATTCAGTATCAGTAATTATATCTGTGTAATCATTCCGACAGACAAAACAAGTGACTGAGTTTGTTGTTATCATTTTTTTTGTTGTTTTAGGGTTTTTTCAACTTTTATTGCCGTATTAGTGGTATGTGGAACCACCTCAGGCTATTTAAACCACCTGAATAGAATGGATGTTGTGTCATCTGGGTCCCAAGACGCCTCATGGAAGCTGCTACCATGTCACATATTATTGACTGGTTCGTTTGATTTGGATATTATCTAATTTCTCTTCCATCGCTTTCAAATTCAGTACTGATGGACTTTTTTCCAGTAAAGCAGCTAGAATCCATTGTGATTTCAATATTAGGTCTAATTATTGCGGATATAAGGAAACTAGAGTATGTTCCACCTAACGCAATAAGTCCGACGACGACTGGAACAACGATATTTTTCCAATCGATTGTCATGATACACATCTGCTAATAATAGTGCAAATAGAAATACCAGAGGCGCATCACAGGCAAATTTCTTAGGGTTTCTGACTGATGCACTTGGAAAGTACTATTAAGGTAAAGGTTGGACGGCAATGATGAAAGGGATAGGCGATGCGATGAAAATTCTTAATGGATATGTCCCGATTCCTTTCAAGGTAAAAGGTGGACAGATCTGTCAACAGGATGAGTACAAATATTCTGTGGGGGATGAACCGCAAGCAGATGAACTAGGTCTAGCTCAACCTAGTTGTGATGATTACAGTCCTGAAGAACTTCTGTTACATGAAGACTGTTTGTTGGAGAGTGAGCCTTCAACTAGACCATCTGAGCCTTCAACTAGACCATGTGTCATAAATGGGCAGCTGACGAAGTGTCCGTGGCGTAGTTGAGGATCGATTTCATAAATGAGGTTCGTCTTCCCCCCCTAGATAATAACATCTACGCCTATATTGATAAGAATCCCGCAACAAAAGGTCATCAGGGAGCTAGGAAGCAACTCTGTATCTTATAGAGAAGTCTATTGGCGGGATAACTATGCAATGAGCTTGTTCATAGAAGGATTGGAATCTAATTGGATAAAAAGTAGAGATTATACAACATTAGGCGTAAAGAAAAACACTAATGATAGCTTATTTACGGAGTATAGTTTTAAAAAACAGGTATCAACCAAAATACATATGCATGATACTTGTGTGATTGTCATAGGTTCTCTTTGGGAATTAGGATTCTCACAATATATCGATGAAGCTGTCCAGATATTTGCTCTGGATTGCGGTTTAGGAGAGAGAAACTTACTGGGCTTCGGTTTCGTGAATGAATTAAACATTGTGTAATAGTTGAATGTATGGCGGTTGTCGGAAGTAATGCCTGTTGCTGTGCCGAGGTAAAGATGTCGTTAAACATCCCGGGTAATTTTACATTTCTTATTATCTGTCATTAGGCAAAAGTAATATTAAAATCGTAACGTAGTGCACATAGATCTAAATACGCCTGTAATGAATATGGTAGCTGCTTTCTTATTCAAAGGCATTAAATCTGGGTGATGTGTAAGTACATTAATACATAGGTATATCCAGTCTGTGCTTCCTCACAATAGAACAAATATGTGTAATAAAGTGCATACAAGTACTATAACAGATGCCGACTCAGGAGAGGTTATATGTATTACCTGTGGTACGGTTGTTTCTGATAAAGAAATAGAAATAGGCCCAGAATGGCGTTCCTTTACAAATAGTGGAGTAAGTTTAAGCAGAGTAGGAATGCCAACCTCTTTAGCTAAACACGATCAGGGACTTTCCACAAAAATTGGAAGGGAGAACAGGGATTTTACTGGCGAAATGATCTTTGATTCATCAATACTATCAATTCTGCAAAGAATAAGAACTTGGGATTATCGAACGCAAACCAGGAGTTCTAAAGGTATAAGTTGTAAGATTGCATTTGGTCAGCTAGATAGACTAAAGCAAAAGTTAGCATTGCCAGATCCCGTAGTACAGAAGGCAGCTTACATCTACAGAAAAATTCAACAGAAGAAGATAGTAAGGGGTAGGACAAGAAATGGGGCAATGGCAGCATGTGTATACATCGCATGT
>JAATVS010000490.1 GCA_014523695.1 Nitrososphaerales archaeon TH5895 | reverse complement strand
TGACTTCTGGTAAACCAGTTCACGGCTTAGATAATGGTCAATATATAGTAAGTCATTCCCAATGTGAGTTGCTCAATAGTAGAAACATCAAATACAAGATTGACAACAAATAATTAATTAATTAGCTGTCAGATTTGAAATTTAATCCAAATAAGATTCGTGTAGAAATCTTATTACCATTATCATATAACGATGGAAAACCAATAGAGAAGTCAAAATTTGCTAATACAGAACGGGAATTAGCACAACGTTTTGGCGGTTGCACTACATTGATACCATCAGAAGGCTTGTGGATAGATGATGATTTGAAAGAATATGCCGATATTAATTCAGGATTTTACGTAGTTGCCCCACTTAACAAAGAATCCACAATCTTCTTCGAAGAATATGTTAAGAGACTTAAAAGAAGATTCAAACAGAAGAGCGTACTGATTACATTTCTGCCAATTAAAAGAGTTTTATTATGAACTGAGTTGTCAAGACATATCAATATATCTTGCAGTAACCTTTGCTAAGTTCTTTAGGTTTATTGCTTCTTGCAGTATATTCTTGGGTAGAGTCTTTTGATATGCTAAATAGAAGGTATCGGCAAAGTTATTAACAGTTTGCAACCACTCTGTTCAAGTAAATTCTAAATATGGTCAGAGCGGGAGACTAATCGTGCGAATTTTATTATAGTTAATAACGCATTTTAAAGAACTTTGAATTGGGAGTCCTAAGCGATATTAGCATTTTCTCAAATTGGATGGACGGGCTATTCGATATTGTGTCGGCATAATAATAGGTAGGAAGATCAGGAATAGTACAACCTGGTTTGTCGCTACTCGTCCACTTGACGGATTGACAGCAAGACTTTTAGTGGTGACTTAAAGCTTGCAGCGTATGCACTATATATGCTATAAAATGATTACTAGAAAAGCTAGGACGACCATGAAAGGATATGCCAGAATGCATTAAGTGTGGTAACAAGAAGATGGAGCGTATCTGGGATATGGAAGATGATAAAACATACTGGCACTGCTACAAGTGCGGTCGTAAGTATGCAGAATGGGATCTAGATGTCTAGATGTAAGCGCAGTTATTGCAATGATGTACTGACTACTTTATATTGTTTTGCTAAATTAGTGCCATTGTTTGTTCTTTGGTAGAGTATTATTATTTCGGTGAAACGCTCATGTTTATGAAGAATCCCTATTGCTACTGTGAGTATCATCAATCCAGTTGATGCTTTAGATTAACCCACAAGGAAAAGAGGAGGGTAGTTCTACGATCTGCTGCAATACTAGAATGGATCAAAGATGTACAATCAAAATCCCAAGGTGTTGAATTAGCAGAAATGATGGACAAAGTAAATCCCCCGAAGAACGATTACCACCTAGGACTAGCACATACAAATTTGAAATTTAAGAATATCGGTGAGGATATTAGAACGAAGTATTGAAGAGCCCTCTTCTTGAATGTATATTATTATTAGTCATTAGTTCCAATGTTAGTTGTATACCTATGGAGAAAACCAATCACGTTAATAGTTGTGATAGCCGTGTTCATGCTTATAAAAATGGTAAGACCATGGAGCAGTGTAAGGAAGAAGCCAGAGAAAATACTCGAGTACTATCAAAAGAACTATTAGAAAATGGTGAGGTTTCATGGACACGAGTATTAGATACGGCAGGCCACGACGAATTGGTTTATAAATTAACTTTGAAATATCTCCGACAACAAGGACATGATATCGGAAATAATAAAATTCCAAGAGTTAAACCCAACACATGCCTGTAAATAGTAAAGTTATACTATTCCAATTTCTATCGGTTAGCATTGACTGCCTTAAATACAATTTCATATGGATTAGGCAGAGCGAGTGACTTTGCTGTAAATCAATATGTGTCAATATTTATCTGGTATTTTGAGTTACTACCGTACTTGCTTAGCCGCAGATTGATATAATACTGAACATCTTGAACATTCAGAACGCTCAGAACGATTTGCCTTATGGGTTTGTTCAATCAGAGTTCATCAAGCCGTCGCTTTCAGCTTTTCTGATTAGGCGAATAGTTTCTTCCCCATCTTTGGCACGACGTGCTGATTAATTCTGTCTATCTGTCGTTGGCTCATGGCATCAACACGATATGCATTTGAATTCGTGATGATTACTGCGGACGGTAAAAATCAAACCGTAGATCTTTGAAGTGATGCCAAATCTCTCAGAAGACAGAATGCCTAAATTGGGTATGCCAAAATAAGTACTAAGTAGAAAATAATGTGGGACGGTGTTTATCTTACATGATACTGCACTTAATTAGATTTTAGATCCATACGTTTGCATTGCAAACCCAATGCATCCAAAAGAGTTTTTGTGTCAATAGTGGCTAAAAACTCTAATTTCTAATTTTTTACGATTTCATCTATTAGATTGATTAAGCGTTCTGTATCGACTGGTTTTAGTATGTATTTTGATATGTAACTACCACTTACTAATTCTTTAATGACTACATCATCTATATTGTACGCTGAG
>JAATVS010000489.1 GCA_014523695.1 Nitrososphaerales archaeon TH5895 | reverse complement strand
GATGGTTGTTAAAGCGATACCTGAGAGATTTCATTCTGTTACACCAGATCTAGTGGTCAAGGGCGCATCAGATGCTATTGAATTCTACAAACGTGCTTTTGGAGCAGTTGAAAATTATCGTCATAATAGTCCTGATGGGAATAGCATTGTACATGCCGAACTCAAGATAGGAGATTCAATTGTCATGCTTTCAGATGAGTTTACCCATGGAGACATGGTAGGATGCCGTTCTCCAAAGTCTATTGGAGGAAGTGCTGTTACATTACATCTTTACACGGAAGATGTTGATAAAGCCTTTAATCAAGCAGTAGCTGCAGGTGCGACGGTAACGATGCCTGTGATGGATATGTTTTGGGGAGACCGGTATGGACAGTTAATGGATCCCTTTGGTCATTTCTGGTCAATTGCAACGCACAAGCAAGATTTAACTCCTGAACAGTTAGAGAAAGCAGGAGAAGAGGTATTGAAGAAAATGATGAGTGCAACAGAATAGCTAGCATTGAAGTTCTCCCTTTTTGCATGATTTTTTCCGCGTTCATTCAGTGTTAATCTTAATTCATCATCAATGACTAATAACCCGATCCTCTGAATAACTCCCTTATAATTAGATCGACATATTCAGGACCACTTTCAGTGTTTGATAATTGTATATTAGCCATTGTTAAATTATTTCTCATTTGCACTCCAGCCCTTATCGATATATAGTAAATCATGGTGATTCTTTCTACTAAGAGATTTATTATCTTGGTAGTATAGAAAGTAGGGAGATCGTTACATGCGAAATCTAAAGGATAAGTTGAAGGTGGAAGAAGAAAACCTGAACCTTGAACTAGAGGAATCGCACGGAGACCCAAACAAAATGAAAGTAGCTCTTGAAAAGAAAATTAATCTGTACATCCGTTTCCTCAAGGAAGACGACCTCAGTGACCTGGACAGACTTCGTCTAGAAAATAAAAGAGAATGGGCCTTGTGCCACCATTTAATATTAATACTGGAAAAAGAAAATAGCAGGAAAATTACAGACCTAACTAAACGTGTTTACAAACTAGAGAAAGCGGTTCAATTGGATTAATACTTCATTGATTTTCACAGACGTCTTTCATTCAAACTATGGTACTATCAAACGAATAGATGTTGACGATATTTTTTTTGCGCTAACTAACTATACTATTAATCCCTTGCATACTTATAAATTAGATTTAGGATATCAGAATCAATTGGTAGAACTATGGCATAGTACCATATCTTGGTAATGCAGCCTTACAAATTTTGCATCCATATAATGGTAATTTAACTCCTTCCTTTATTGCATTATAACCCAAGTTAGCTATAATTAATTTTCCTTCGTTTTGTGCCATTTCCAATGATTTTCTTTCTCTTTCTGATGCCCCGTATATTATCGGAATAAATTTAACGATGGCATCACAGATATGACAATATCCTTTAGATATTGTTCTTGGAATATCCCTATGGTATGTTTCATGGAAGCTCTGAGCTTCCTCCTTTGTAATCCCAAACAATGCTACAAGCCTATAGTTTATTCTGTAATAGATCAAATCACCTTCATCGAATTCGTTATCTTGAAGATAGTATCTGTGTAACTCTATCAATGTTCTAGTGATTCCGACTTCCTTTCTCATGCCCTCATTATGTAAGTCATTAGACGAAACTATAATCAGCTACAGTAAATAAATATGCTGACAATAGTACGACGTGTAAAGCTCGATTATAAAGTAATATGCTTTAGAGGTACAAAGTAAAAGAAACTGCGCGACAATAAATCATCAGTATTATTGCATGTTTCAACGTTTGAAAGTCACATGAGACTCACTGATGTATACAAGGAATCACAATCAAGACCAAGCATTAAAACAGTTGAACTAGAAGCAAAAAAAAATTTAAATGAGGTGCAAGAAGAAGTAGACAAGTTCAGGAAAATAAAATAATAGCTTGAGCACAATTATTTATCAATCTTAAATGCATCTTCCTGAGCTCCTCAAGAATTGATTGACTATATTTTACTTCATTAGATATGTCATAATCAAAGCATATTTAATGTGATTGATGCACTTCCAACGCTCATTTTTGTCAAGTATAGGCAGCTTAGAATATCATTTCAAGTAGCTCCTTATGTCGAAAGCAGTTAGTAGTATGATCATTAATCATACCAATTGCTTGCATCAATGCGTAGCATATAGTAGGACCCACAAAGCTAAATCCTCTCGCTCTAAGATCTGCGCTTAAATTGTTTGATTCAGTAGACTTTGTAGGAATTTGTCTGCAATTCTTGAAAAAGTTGTGTTTGGTTCTTCTACCTTCAACAAAGTCCCAAATATAATTATCAAAACTGCCATAGTCATGTTGTATCTTGATGAATGCTCTGGCATTAGTAACGGCAGAGTTGACTTTTAGTCTATTTCTTACGATATTAAAATTGGTAGATTGTAACAATTTTTCTACCTGAGGCATTCTGAATTCTGCTACCCTCTTTACATTATAATTAACAAACGCCTTTTGATAATCTGGGCGCTTCCGCAAAATTGTTGACCAACTCAATCCAGCCTGAGCACACTCTAAAACTATGAATTCAAATAATTTGGTATCGTTGTGAACTGGGACTCCCCATTCTGTATCATGATAGAGCTGCATTTCGGGATCTTTAGGATTATCAGCCCATGAGCATCTATTCAAGCGTACTTGACTCATACAGTTTGGATCTTTATTTATGAAAATATAAAGTAGGCGTGAAAACTAGTTTCTGTTATAGTTAGGTAAGTTTTCGTAATTCGATATCCTCTCTTATAGAGGCCTGTTTAGGATAACGAGAAAGTCAATTTAGTTTGCTTAAAAAAGATGTAGCTGATGAAGGTCGTAAGCAGTAGTTGGATTGCAGTTAACTCATTCAGCTTGAAATTTAGTTAAGATCAATAAAGATAAATCTATACGAACATTATAGAAGATAATTACTACTATCCTATTCGTTTATTTGATATATCTTAAATTACTTCTATATCTAGAATGAATAGAAGTGTACCCGTAATTTTAGCTGTAGTCATAATCACAGCAATGATCGGAGTGAACATACCTTTAGAACAAGCTTTTGCATCTTCTGCTGCATCGGCCGCAGCTAGTGGTGGATCCGCAGCGGCAGCGGCAGCTAGTGGTGGATCCGCAGCGGCAGCTGCAGCAGCAGGCGATAGTTCAGCGGCAGCGGCAGCATCATCTGATGATGATGATGATGATCGTCATGACTGTGACCATGATGATGATTATTGTCACGACGATGATGACTAAGAACGAAACAGCTCTACCTTTTCTTTTTTAGCATAGCCTTCAATCAGTTTGAAATATGAGTGATAAGATGAAAACAATTCAAATGATACATTCTAGATAGTTGTACCATTACGATTTCTCGGCGTGTGGCGAGGGATCGAGTTAGAAACCATTGGTTTACTGTAATATATAAGGGAGGATTTATGTAAGGACGGACTTAATAAACAGAATACCAATTCTAAATTAATTATATTGAGTATATAATTAGAAATGATCTATTTTCAATATTAAGAATACTGAATGTTATTCTGAAGATTAAGCAAATTAGTTTTTTATATGTTTATGAATCTAGTGAATGTATGAACTCTTCGCATTCAAATTCAAAACAAACTGTATTGAAAAAATATGCCTTAATGTTAGTTATTGCGACTATAATTCTCGGCTATTCAGCCTTAACTGCAGATTACTCGTATGCGCAAAAATTATCCCCCAGTACCCCCTCTTCCAATGATAATATTAGTAACAGCTCAAACAACAATAATACTCAGCAGATAAGAAAAGAACCCTTTGGAGAGAACGTACAGAAGAACCAGCAATCTCCAGAATTAGAGCAACAACAACAATCACAGGCTTTACCTAGCGTTAAGATTACTTCACATACCCAAAATCAGCAGGTTCCAGCTGGTGCTCTGACGATAAATGGAATATCAAGTGATACGCCATCTGATATCTGCACGGTGTATATTGTACTGAATAATGTAAAACCATATCAGAAAGTTACACCAATAAGCATGGAAAAGGGTCAGGGCAGCAGCCAGAATGATTTTTCTACCTGGAATTACACATTCACTCCTCAATATGCCATAATCAAAGAGGGTACTAACAAAATGACTTCAAAGATAAGTTGTGATGCCCTAGCAACAGGTATAAG
>JAATVS010000488.1 GCA_014523695.1 Nitrososphaerales archaeon TH5895 | reverse complement strand
TGCTCGATAAGTATAATATCACATTTGAAGGTAGAAGCAAGATATTTGTAGACGGGGCTAATCCTTCCTTTATCCGTGCTTAGAAGGAGAGATTGGATGAGGATATAACTTCCTATCTGAAGAAGCAATATGCGTTAGTCTATGATCTGAAATTCTTAGAATAAAATATGTTCGTCGTTCCTGTCGCATTCTCGAAGGATTACAAGAAAATGTTGGCCACTGCAAAGAAATGTTAGAGTACAAGAATGGACAGGTTGCTATTCATCCTAAGCATACAAAGTTAATTACTGCGTTAAGGACTGCGGTAGAATGGTGAAGGCACATTAGACAAAGATACGACTAGTCATGACGACCAATTTGATAGTTTTAGACTATCCTTGCAGTTCTGACATTGATATATGACGATGCTGTAAGAACATACTGTAATTATATTCTCGAAGATTAATAAATATCTTTCTGGTTAGTTGTTCTAATGACAGAAAGTACTTTGGTTGTAAAATCCAAGAATAGGATGAAGATATCTTTTCCACTTGTGGCTTTGTCTTTGACTTTGGCCAGCGTTATTTTCATCGGAACTTCGGTAATGCCTTTCGAATTGGCAAACGGGCAAAATGCTACGGGACAGAATGCCACTGGACAGAATGCTACGGAGCAAATAGAAAATGCAAGTGCTATTGATCAGGTCGATATTGACGTGCTCAAAACACTCGCAGCCCCGGGCTATGCAAATAAGTATGACGTAATGGCTGATGGTCAACCGAATCCTATTAGTTATAACATCATCGGAGGTTCACTCGTTGGAATGCTAGCAAATCCTGATAGAAATGCATTATATCTTGCTCTTAATCCTCAAAGCGGCGAAGAAGGAGGAGCAGTAGAGGTTCAGTTACCTAGAAACTTCATAGACTCTAAGGCTGCTGACAATACAGACAAGCCATATACTGTTGTGATGGATGGTGACAGGATAGGTGGTGAACAGAGTGGAATATGTCTCGGAGATTGCCCCAACATCTTTAATACTTTCAAGCAGTCTGAGGAAAACGGCCAGGAGAGGGTTTTGACTATCGTATTTGGTCCTGAGAGCAGATTCGTGGAAATCATCGGCGATAAAGGAAAGTAACATAAGATTAGCAATAGGTCATTTATTTCGACCAGCAAAGAGAGTATACATTCTTTTTCCTTTCCTTTTCTTTCGATACTATTTGCAATTCTGGCATTGCTTAAACTATTTTTTTGGGTACTCAGATCTAGGGTAATTCTTTACCAAAAGAGTATGGTATTACAAGCCAACCGCTCAATGTAAAAAATGCACTAACTATTATTGTTCAGAACATTTTCCCCCACACCTTGACAGCAGCGACTTTGAATACAATAATAATAGCAGTTCAAATGATGGTCTCGAACTTTATATGGAAGAGGATGAATCTGATGACTCGGATGAAAGTAGTGAGATGTCGCTTACGATATTGTGTAAGTACTAGCGTGTAATATTACTTCCTTGGGCCCAGTGTAATATTACTTCTCTAATAGGATTTTTCTGACAATAATAAGCAGAGAGAAAACATGCTGAGTATGTCATAATTAGACGAATGGAAACAATCAGAATAATACGATTGTTACATTCGTATTACACTAAGAAGATAAAATAATCTCTTAGAATTTCTAACTCCTATTCATTCATACAGCGGTCTAGAAATTTCAAATTGGTAGTCTGATTGTTTCAGGGCCAAATGAATGATATATCCATTTCCCCATTTTTATTTATGTTACTATTGCCAGCAACATCCAGGTCTTCTATATGTGGCATATTTTTCATGATAAGCAAGCTCTTCATGCGATTTGAATTCAGTGCCGCACGCTTCACATTTAAAATGACTTATTTCTTGACTCATCTTATCAATTAAGGCATCAATTTTATTTAAGGTTGTTGAGGATTTCTTCCTAAATATTGACTTTGGGCCTCTCTCAATATCCAGATTTCTTATATCAATTAGCTATGATACACAGTCTCTCAATCAAACACGGGAACGGGGGCATGGTTAGATAATATGGTTGAGCAAAGTGCCAACTTCAACCATTATTTGCACCGACTAACACAAGTCGGAACGAATAGAACTAGCATCATCACCTTCCATCCTTAGGTGATTACAAGGTTCAATTAAATTCAGTTCGTCCAGATTACTACCCAATTTATGTAACAGAGTATTTATTAGATTTGATCATGTACTACCTAATAACTATGGATTTTGATAGACTTTGCAAGGACATCCTTGGTCTGGAATCCAAGATAAGATTCGCTGGTGTATGTGATGATTCCGGTGCAATAAAATATGGTGGACAACGTGA
>JAATVS010000487.1 GCA_014523695.1 Nitrososphaerales archaeon TH5895 | reverse complement strand
ATACAGAGGTTAGTAAGTATCATTACCTTATTCGATCCACACCAGGTTATTCAGAATCCCGCCCTACCTCATCAACCAGGGGTCGGATGGGAACCAATGGAAATCGGCAGATGGGAGGATTTTTTTATAAAGTTGATCTACTATTCATGCTCAGTATTCTGAAACCTAAATATCAAATCTTACATTTTGCAATTATGATTAAGCACGATTAAATATAATTATTCACCAGATTGGAGTCGTTACCGTGAATACTACTTTTATCGTAAGAATCATATTCTAGCAAGATACGATTTATTCATGATGACACCAAAAGCATCCAATTCTATTTTGGTAATAGCAGCAGCAGTTTTTTCATTTTCTCTAATTTACGCAAATAATTTAATATTGTTTGTATATGCATCCCCTGCACTGCCAACAACGCTAAGTACGTCGATTCCTAATGCTGAATCTGTCTACCTATCAGAATCTATGAAGATTCCTCCGTCAGTCGGAACATTTGTTATTCTTATTCCTAACGAAGCGCATGAGAACTGGTCTGATGAAAAACATAAGCTCGTAACGGACAAGAACTCGTACTATGTGCCAACCAGTTTGATAATTCCAAAGGGAACGTCTATTGTCTTTCTACACGCTGATGCACCGTGAGATACACCAAATCCTCATACCATTGAATTACAAGATAGTAGTGGTAATGCTGTATTCAACACTGGACAGTTAGACTATACACAGAGCTCCAAGCCAGTAGTGCTCCCTTCTCCGGGTACATACAACATGTTTGACAAGTCCTATGACACGAAGGAATCAAAAATAATAGTATTAGATAATGAAACTTCTAACGGTAATCTCATGCTTGGAGGTTTCTGCACACCAACCAATCAGGTTGAAAATACAGAGGATAATGATGGTGTATCTCATCCTGGTTCGCTTCAGTATTATAGAGATGCTTTTAGTAGGGATGGATTCGATATCCTGAGTGAATATAATTTTACATATGTAGCATGTGATTATTGTCCTGGAGAATATTGGCCTGATAACAAATCTGGGCAACACACATTGTTCATTTATAGTACACAACAACCTCTTACAGCAGTTTTAGAAAAGTTAGGTAAACTGGTTAAAGGTAATGTGTATATTTAGGAAGGATCGTGCAGATTAGGGGAGCAGCCATACGGTAGTCGAACTTCTGTTCGCAAACTGTTCCTAAAGTCCTTGGGTCTCCTGACGTGCATTTTGATGACTATGCGACAGGTTTATGAATTCAAAAAGGATAAGTTGGCCCTTGGGCAATTGCTTCGGAAAATACTGCCAATTTGTACTCATGAATTTATACTACCTGTAATGAATTGACTATTTAAACCAGGGGACGCCAATGATGTTAATGATTTAATAACCTAAGACCAGAAAACCTACAATTCTACAAAATGATCACATCACAGTTGAATCTATGATGAAGTATTGCTCGACAACTCTCTCACATTTGGGATTATCCAGAGGAAGACCGATAGCAGCTGCACAGTACTCCAGTGTAAGCGGCAGCCCTAAGTAGCGCAATCTAGTATATACTACTGAGGAGGGACAGCGAGAAAAATGGCAATGTTAGGACAAGAATTAACACAGCGATACAACAAATTCACTGAAAAAGTCATAGAATTCGTAACTGTCGCTACAGCATTGGCAATGATGGCATTCGCAGCCTGGTAGCTCTGGATGCAATACTTCGTGACTCCAGGAGGAGGCAAATAAAAAAGTATGACTCTTGAACTAATACTGCAAAACAGGCCAAGAAGTATGTATAGTGAACTTAGAAGATCTTGAGAATAGATTTGACTCCCATGTCAAGGGCAGAGTCAGGGAAGCATCACCATATTTTGAGATATCTGGATGCACTGACGAAACTGTTAGATTAGTCATTACGCCTCCAAATGTTAGCAGAGACCTTCCTCTGCATCTATTTTGAACCGGCCTACAATATCAATAATTCTTTCAATGACTCAGAAGAAAGATTCAAAGCATTACTCGACAGAATCAATAGTAATCTACTTTAGTTAGTGGATTCTGGGGAGCAGAATTGGATCCAAAGAGTTTTGATCTTCTTATTGTCAATGTTGTTATAGTCACTATCCATTTTAACAACATTATCATAATTTTTCTTGGAGACGACAAGAAAGGTAAGACGCTCCTTTAACTCATCTCCTCCTTTATTTTTATAAAATGTAGCTAGCGCAGAAATAATTGTTGATGACAGTATTGAGCCAAGATTATCAATTGAATGTTTATACTCAGTGTCCATCGGCTCATCTATGAATTTAATTTCATATTGAAGTCCGTCACTAGCCATCATAACTATGTAAAAAAAGGACCCGATTTCGGAACTGCCTTTCAGGTATGATTTCTTCGCTCCGTCATTGTTATACCATATACACCTTTTGCTAAATGGTTCATAAATGATACAATCATCCGTAAATGTGTTCAGAAGCCCGTGCATATCTTTTTCCTTGATTAAACGAAAGTAATCTAGTACAACTTGACGGCACTCATTCCTAAAGTTGGAATCCAAGTTATTTTTCTCCCTCTTTGACGATATTCCCAACAGCTAAGAAGATCAATGTTTTACGGTCCAATAATACTCTTGGCAAAAATGACTGATAAAAATAATAGGGTTGCATCGTAATGCAGTGGAATATATTTTGCTAATTTACTGATGAATCTTGATGCCCATTGATTTACTATCCTATGTTTTTGTCACTTCTAGTATTGAACCGTATACTTAGTCGAACAAATCTTGTATTTTACTTTAAAGGTTAGGTGTATCTCCAATTCTGACCTGGTATCGGTACTATAATCCTATCCTCTTCATCTTTGAACCACACTTAGGACATGAGATTTCCCTGTGCTCATTACCACACTTCATGCAATAGTATTTGATCTGCCTATGGCCATAATCTGTTGAATGGGAAGCTCTAAAGGAAATCGATTTAAAGAAATCCTTGATGTTCCTAATATCGATACTGGAACTCTTACTGCTTCCGAATTCAATACCTAATTTTCTCAAAAGAAGTTTTCTTCTATACAAACTGAGTAACAAGAATGCAGTCAATGCAATGGCCAAATCAATCGGAAAGGGTAAAAGAATCATGATGACAAATGATATTCCCAGATAAATAGTCATCCATTTAAGCTGATCTAGAAAGAGTTGTTTCTTGTTGTGACCATCCATATCAGAAGCATCTTATTATTATCCAGAAGATGAATATATCATTCGTGTTTGCAGTGCAATACGCAATATGCAACACACAAAAGATTTCTATGTTCAGTCTAGCCAGAAACTCAAAATTGGTATTAATCAATGGAGGATCGGCATGTTGCTGTCATTTACAGTATTATGATTATTGCTACCACCAATATTCACCTTGACTATGTTTGGGTCTATTTCTTCCTGGCCGACCCTCTATTACAGCTTCCTCCACCACTACCAGTAATTCATTTGTGGTTATGAGCCCTGGAGAACTAAGATCACTAAACGTATGAGATAATGTCGACAACACTCAAAAGGATTTATTCTAAGTGAGTTTACGGTAGTAGTTAGAGTGCAGACTCCCCACGCTTGGTGGTAGTTAGGTCAATTGCAGCATTTATATCTGATACAAATAATTTTCCGCCCAAACTATCGCCACCTAGTCTTTCTACAAGTTTATTTATCAAGGACTCAACCTGGTCATCTTTTATTACAACCTCAACCTTAGTTCTTGGTATGTACTCTGGGGTATACTTCATGGTGCCTCTTCCAACAGCAACCTCCTGGGCCTTTACCTTTCCTCTTCCTTCAATTTTATAGTGACTCATTCCACCAGTATTAGCGCTCTTCAGTACTTCATTAACGTCATCTAACCGTCTGTGCGGGATTATTATTTCTAGTCTTTTCACACAGTATCAGTCCTCAGCTTTGCACATTACCATACATAATTTAAAAAACTAATGAATGCAGTGCAATGATCTGCAGTACCTTTTATCATTTCGCTAAACTGGTCTGCTAATATTTGGAAGGCCTACTTCAGTAGACATATTGATCTCGTTATACTAATATATGGCAAACAATGACCGCACTTCAGGATGACTTTTACTGCGAGAGATGTTAGCAAGAAGGCAATTACGATTGAACCCACAAGTAATATGAGTAATGCTAGAGATGTTATGATTAGAAATAACATTAGTAGGGTTATCGTTGCTTCAAATAATACCCCTGTCGGAATGGTCACCGAAAAAGGGATTGCAAGCTACTTATTCAAGAATTCAAAAGAACCTCTAGACGAAATTAGTATTTCCAGAGCGATGAGAACACCAATAATCACTGTAAATCCTGATGTTACTCTAAAGAGATGTGCAGAGATGATGATTGAGAATGATATTAGTTCGCTTGTAGTTACCAACGATACTTCTTTAAACATTTTGACAAAGAGTGATCTTGTAAAGTTTTACGCAGAACATTATATAAAGAAATATTCGGTTGATGAATTTATGACCAAAGATGTCTTTACCATTTCACCATCGCATTCATTACATACAGCACTTTTGTTGATGATCAAGAACCGGATATCCCGGGTCGTTGTCACTAGAGGAAATGAGATAGTTGGTATAATAACTTCAAGAGATCTTATGCCCATAACATCTTTTGTTGAAGGTAGTGATCATGACGATGATGATGCTGGCATAGAGTCCAAGGATCTTTCAGGCATAGGATACATCATGTTAGCAAGAGATGTCATGAATAGACCTATTATTAT
>JAATVS010000486.1 GCA_014523695.1 Nitrososphaerales archaeon TH5895 | reverse complement strand
TTGCGATCTTGAGTAACTCTATTACTTCACCATCGCTCATTCCCGAATTGAGAGCTAATTTGAAGAATATTTATTCAATTATTTCGTACATATAGCGCATTACAAATCGGAGTCCTGGTCGCAAATCAGACTAGTCCAAAAACCTAGACCTGAGAATTCTCTCCATATAAGAAAAAATTCTAAAGGTTAGAAAGGAATAGAATATCCGGCCCTAACCGGCCTCTCGCTACATTTATCTCTATACTCGTACTCAGGGCGTTATTGTTACTGGACTGGACATTTCTGCCTTTCCTTCACCAATTTCAGCTGTTTTATCTCTAATAAAATCCCAAAAGTGCTTCTCGAACGCATGTGCCCTATAAATCTCAGCCAGAGCAACCGGAATCGTAGCGAGTCCTGCTGTCGCGACTGTGGCTATGGCTGTTGGTACAATTATGTCTTTACCCCATGCACCAGTTCTCAGAACTAGGTCGTAGTTACCCTTGGTTCCGCTTATCATTACTTCTACATCTCTTATATTACCTACAACTATACTACCCTTACTTCCTTTATGCGCCTTCAAGTTCCAATAGCCGGAAGCAGTGGAAGCAGTAGGAGACTCCGTCTCTTCATGAATAATATCTAGCTTTATTTCCTGCAAATGTTTCTTTATGAGTTCAAAAAGTCGTTCGACTTCTACGTTTTTCAAAGTTACGTGTTCTTGTCTCATAACCACCTCTCTCAATGGTCCCTATTATACCTTTATGCAGTCCAGTTAAGCTCTTTGAAATTTATAAACTTATACAACAAATCTTAAAAAATATCAAGTGACTAATTCAACTTTAACTTTCAGATACTTCTTTTGGCACTTGCAAATCAATTACTTTTCGTAGGTCACGTTTATAGGAAAGTTGGATACCATGCCACTAAAGATTCTTTTTATCCTATCAAGTTGTGTGGTATTCCAATGTTAAGCCTCTCTCGCTTTTTCATTGGCAATATTCAAATGACGTCTGAAATAGTCTCGTGCGGCGTTCTCCGTTTTGAAGCCTAGAGTAGTATTACTTTACGACTGTTCCCTATATAGAAAGTACCCTCGGTTCTGCCTCCTGCTATTATTCTCCTTGAAGTTGGGTCTTGATGGATGTTATAAAGATAAGGGTGTGTAAACCATTTTTGACATAATTTTTAGGCTCATTCACAATTTCCAAGTACACGAATTATTCTTTTTTTTGATCTAGATTTACTATTTGGTCCTAGCTAATTAACGTAATTTATCTGGAATATAGAAAGTCCTACAGTCAATATATAGAATAAATCCACAAATACAAGCATCATCTACCTAGTCACCCTATACATTGAGTACAGATACAGGTTCTAACTCTTCTTTTAGCGAAAGCCAATAAATCGATAGCCAGAATAAAAACTAGTCTAAATGTTATATGCTCAATTTGGTTCCTCTCTTTTTTGGTTAGAGAATCCCATTTGAGAAGTAATATTACGCTGGGCCCAAGGGGGGTTAGATTCCCGTAGGTAAAGGGGCTCATCATCTGTATGTGAGATATCTGGTTTACTGATAAAAAATGTTTCAGTCTATAGAAATTTACGAGTATCATCAGTATTATCAAATTCGTAGATTACTCCTCCTGCCGACTATCGACTATCGACTTTCTTCCCTTTGTCATCTTCGCATGAGTAATAACCATAATTCCAACTGCAGATTTAGCTAATCTATTACTGAGACTAGTTCAGTAGCGGAATTATTTATTTCTATATGAACAATTACATATTCATCGCATAGAAATTCCGGCTTGTCAGCAGGGAAGCCCTAATTTCAAATATGAAACTTCCTCATGCAGGTTATTTTTCGGTATTATGAAGATTTGTCAGCGCCTAACTGGGCGCTCTGATTATGAACAAGATAAAGAAGCAGAATTGAGATAAGATTTATTTGCTTTCGATAATATATTTTTGCAATGGCAAATGTAGATTACAAAGATAATCTCCCAGGGTTTACTGCAGAGAGATCATTAACTGTGAGATTTATCGGGTCATTTTCCAATCGATGGACAAAGGTAAGTTAGCCTTCCTCTACTTACAGTCTCGATGCTTCGCCGAGGAAGTACGACCTAGAACTACCGGTTTAGACTTCAGGCTATGGAGGATAAAAAAACAAGGGTTAGAGGCGTTAAAAGATCAGCACCTCGAATAATATACGCCCAATATATTCCAGCGT
>JAATVS010000485.1 GCA_014523695.1 Nitrososphaerales archaeon TH5895 | reverse complement strand
GTTACTACCTGTAACAACCCTTGCATCCGTGCCCATCATATATTTAGATATTTTGAAGATGACATCCAGTAAAGTATGCAAATTTATTTCGCCCCATATAAGACGAGTAACATGCTCTTGTTCTATCGCCCAATGATTTGCATCTCATGTGGGCGATTGGAAAGAGTGGAACAGTTGGAACAATCGAATTGCGTAGCTCAGAAATTCAAAGAAATGAAAATGGGTATTTGAAGAAAGATTGCCAATATCTCCAACAATACGTAACACAGATCCTGAATATCCTTTCTGTACTGGAGAAAATGATTGATTAAAATGTTAACAAGTGAGCGGTTTAATTGGTTAGTGATGTTAACGTTCACAGCTGGTGTCATAACATTTATTCTATCAGAGACGGTGTATACAGACAGATGTGGTCCATGGCATGATAAAATGCTTATGTGGAGAGCAGAGCTTGATTCAGGAATGAATAATAACTCGAGTGGATGGCATGTAGATTTTGAAGAATACATTAAGGAATGTTATGGAGAACAGGCTTTAATCGATATGGATCTTCGTTAAGCTATGTCCATACTCTTTATATGTATACCTCAGTTGAATGGAAGTATATGTAATGAAAACTAATTATACATTAGTCATCCTTGCATTGGCAATATTAATAATGATTCCGATATCAAGTTTACTGGCTACTAGTAGCGATGAAAATTGCATTGATATAGATTGTCTTAAAGAGAAACTTAGACTGAAATGTAAAACAGATCCAAAACCGGAATATCTGGATTGTGAGAATATTCTCAGATGTATTAATGCTGGAGAACAAGAAATAATGCGAGAATGTGTTAAGGGGTATTCAGCTGATAATGAATCTAGATCATGCAATTCACAGGATCTGCTCTATCGTAGCTGGTGCGATTATACTAGAGGTGCTATACCTAAATAAAGCCTCCAACAGGTTTAGCAAAAAGACATTGGAGATAGAAAGATGTCAAAACAAACACTATCCATAGGAATAAATCCAGACTTTGAACTGGATTATAGTTGTTTATCTGACGCAATTGAAATAGCTGCATGGTATACAGAGATTATACGACACTCAAAACTTTGGCATTCATAGAATTCGATAGATGGATGGATAAGAGATTTGGATGATGATAACAATATTATCGCTCTTCTCTTTTTAGTACCAGCAGCTGCTTTAGCAACTAATTCAACAATACCTCCTGATGATTGCGATGATGTAAGATGTATACTAGAAGAAGACGAATGTATGCCCTTCGATCCCGACAAAGCAATGGAATGTGCCAGAAAATTCCTTCTTTGATACGATAATAATTATACTTATAGCAGCTACCTTAGCGAGTTGTTGAAGTATGGAATGTGTAAAAGAGCAGCTAATAGAAAGCTGTGAGGCTAATGAAAAGCCTGTACATAGATTGTGCACTTATTCTTGAGTGTGCGGGTTATTTTCATTATGACATTAGCTTATAATATATAACATATACACAACTATATATCGTATATATCAGTAATCGTAATAGCAACATTGCTATTAATACCACTCCAAACACTGGCTTTAGCTAGCTCTTCTTCAGAGTCTGAATTATTTACAGAAGAGCATACACAATTCCAAAGATCTCCAATAAACGAAGAACAATTCCAAAGATCTCCAATAAACGAAGATTTCGATCCAGATGAAAGCTGCCTCTTTGATGGTGGAGCAAATGATTTTTGCAGACAATTCACTGACGATCAAGGAAATCCATATTATACAGGCTTCATAGATGGATGTATATCCGTAGAAGGCAATACTATGGATGTTTGCGAGTCGGCAACAGACTAAGTGGTGTACAATAGCTGACGTAACAATGGATGTAGAGAAAAAAATTGTGATGAAGCGTGTGTTACAGATGGTCTAGAGTATGTTATTCCTGGGATGGACTCTTCAACGATGTGCTAAAATGGAATCACCTGAATCATCAACTATAGATTCTGTGATGGAACAAAAGGATCAGATTGAGCTGCATTTGTGGGACACAAAACTTACATAGGAAGCTGCAGTGAGAGACAAGATAATACTGGATGTTATTATGCTGAATATGCAAAGATAGAGATTTTTTTGGAGCTGATCACAAATGCTTCATATTTTAACGAACAAGGATGTAAGTTAAATGAATAATTAATTTACTCTTCTGAAAAAGAACTTATGTGTTATTTAATTATGACGGATGTACAGTACACTTGTTGTTCTAGATACGTAATATTCATAGTATTAACTTATTTCATCTTATCAAAAATCCTAGGTTTCTGAAAAACTTTTAAGACAATCATATAGTAAGACTTGTATATATTGTCCATGTATATATCAATGATATTGGTATTGGTCGCGTTAGTAGCTGTTGGTATTCCTAATGTGTATACAGGTGGTCCTAGAGGAGACAGTCCTGAAAATGCTTCTGAAGAGGTATACGATTGTTGGGCAAATGGTTTTGATTCTGGATTTGCTGGAAAATATGATAGCGATAGGGCTAGTTGGTGTTATGAAAAAGGAGATGATGCGTATAATGATGTATGGGACGTTGGTTGCAAATATGAAAGCCATATCGAAGAAGAATGTAACGACATTAGGAATAATCCAGTAGAGATAGAAGACTTTTCAAAATTAGTAGGTGAGAATAATCGTACCTGTTATAACGCTGGATTTGAAGACGGTGAAACTGGTAAACCTTTCAATAAAGATAGAAATAGTTATTGTAATGAATATGATCGCAGGTATGAAGCTGGATACCAAAACGGCTGTGAACTCATACCGCAGAATCTAGCTGTGAATTATTATATAAAGACAAGCGGTTCTATTGTCGTGATCATCCAGACGTTGGAGGATGTGTAGATTTCTTACATAATGCTACCAACATTATAGCAGGAGATGTATCTATCCTAAACTGCGCTCCCGTTAATGTCACATGCTCGCATGAAGAGAATCCCGAAAAATACTGTCTCAATTATAATGATCCAGGCTTTTGTAAAACAGTTGGAGATATCTGTGATCCAGATGGTTTTGTAAGACCTGAATATCCCTACTGCACTTCAAGATAATTAATCCACTTTTTTAACAAATACTTTTTTTGAATGTTAATCTTGGAGGAATGGAAGGAGGTACTCATCCTGTTATTCTTTTGGGTATTGTATTTCGAAGGTACAGCTTATTACATTTGTATCAAGAATTCTAATCTCTTGTAAAATGTCAGAAAGGTTTCAGTAGCTGCTGGAAATAAGATCAATAGGACGTATAGATGAATAGAAATATTCAGCAACATACTGT
>JAATVS010000484.1 GCA_014523695.1 Nitrososphaerales archaeon TH5895 | reverse complement strand
ACCAACAACAGACAAAAAGTATGCCTCATGGAGCGTGACTAACTGACAACTTCGGGGGCCGGGAAATCAATTAGATCTTAAGTATCATCTTAGCCTTGTAACCATCACTTTTGATCCACGATTGTAGAGACCATGGCGTGACATCAGCACTCAAATAGAAAGAACGGTAAACGGGAACGGAAAAAAATAAGTAAAGAACTATTGGCCTGGTCTACCAACATTTACCGTTACCACTCCAGCGTTATTCTGTGAAGATTGCCTATCTATTTCCTTATTCCTTCGTAACCGTAGCCTAACCAACTCCAAAACGTTCTGTTGACGCCATAGTATCTCCTTCTGCTTTCATGAGGGTGCTAATAGTATGATGGTTCTTCTTTAGGTGTTTTTCTCTCTGCTCCTTCTGTTTATGACTGTAAGCAGAAAACCATACTCTTTACATATCATATCTGCGTTACAACTTTGAAGCATAATGAAAGAACAGACAAATGATATGAAAAGGTGGATCGCATTAGCAACATTAATCCTCATTGCAATCAGTGTGATGGGAACTAATGTTTTGACAAATCCTGCAAGTGCAACTGTAGACGTACAAGCAAGGCAAAAGGCTGCTGCAGTTATGAATCTGGTTGATCAGTCACTTGGTTATTACGCAAATGCTACAGGGAGCGCTTATGTTGAGCGTGCGGGTCTTCCTTCTAATCCTCCGGCTGTAAACATGAGTTCCTTAGCAAACGCAACAGCGCAGACGATAGTAAGCCAAGCAGATTATCAGATTGCTGAGGGCCTAGCAGACAAAGCGCTAGTAACATTTATGAGAACTGCACCTCTCACTGCCAGTAACAATGATCCGCAAACCATTCTCAGTGCATTATCTGGCCTTATTGCATTTAAAACAGCAGTAGACAACTCGGCACCATACAACGTAGTTGAGGATATAATGCTTAGCCCTATAGATAGGGATATGGAGAAAGCATTCCAGACATCGTAGAGTGATAAGATCACGTAATTCCCATTTTTTTTGGCTCATCTGTCGTGACCTGATAAGTAGCGAAAACCCACAGAAAAGCCGGCGACCTTAACTCGACTGAACTTCGTCGACGCTGAAATGCAACGATCCGATGACAATAAGTTATAAATAATCTTCAAAAGGTACAGTATTCAGCGAATTAAGGCATGTTGAGCAGACAATCGAATAATATGTCAAGGCAGTTATTTCTGTTGCTTTTTTTAGGCATTACTTTGGTGACGCGTTTGGTATCGGTGACGATCCAATCAATCCTTTATTCCACTTTGTCATTGCCTCCTCGACTGCACCTTCACCTTCTAGTAGCGATTCGTCCTCGGTTGCAGCAATAATTATGATCACTGAAGATCCACAGAAAAATATAGCATTCAAACCAGAAACGACAACCGTAACTCAAGGAGCAGAAATATTTGTTGGCAATAATAGCAGTTCTCCTCATAGCATTACAAGCGGCACAGGGCCAGAAGACCCACTATCAGGAAAATTATTCAATACTGGGGTGCTAAAATCAAAAGAGTATGCAGAGTTTGTGACTGCAAATCTTAGTCCAGGGACATATCCTTATTATTCAAGCACTGACCCGTCAGGGAAGGGGATATTAATTATACAGAAATAATTGAAGCGTCAAAAGAAACATATTCTAGCGGGACTGGGCTTATCTGTGATGAACGCAAAAGTACCATCTTCTTTAATATTAGTGCTTATTATGGCAGTAGTTTTCTCAAATTCCGGATACTACGATAGTGGCTTGATGCCTTTGGCCTCAGCATCTCCTTTGCAATCGCCTGCAATAGAAAATACAACGATACCTACTGCTGAGTCTGTTCATGCTTCACAAACTATGAAGGTTTCTCCTTCAGTAGGAACATTTGTAATTTTAATTGCCAACGAAGCGCATGAGAATTGGTCTGATGAGAAGCACAAACTCATAACGGACAAGAATTCCTATTACTTACCGACTAATTTGATAATTCCTAACGGGACTGCCATTGTTTTTTTGCATGCTGATGCTCCTTGGGACACACCAAATCCCCATACAATTGAATTACAGCATACGAATGGCGATGTTGCCTTTAGTACAGGGGAATTGGACTATACACAAAGTTCCGAGCCAGTAGTGTTACCTTCTCCAGGCACTTACAACATAATTAACAAGGCATATGACACAAAGGAAGCAAGAATAACTGTATTAGATAATGAGACATCTGAGGGTAATGCAATAGTAGGAGGATTTTATACCCCAACAAACCAGGTAGAAAACGCAGAAGATAATGATGGTGTCTCTCATCCAGGATCTCTTCAATATTATGAACAGGCTTTCGTGAAGGATGGATT
>JAATVS010000483.1 GCA_014523695.1 Nitrososphaerales archaeon TH5895 | reverse complement strand
CACCACTTACTGTTAATGAGATATTTCTGGACTTTTGGACCACATACGCGACAACCATAGCGATTGTTCTAAGTGGGATGGTGGGTGTGCTTATGACATTTATTGTAGATCATATGAGACGTAGAAAGGAACACAAACAGAGTACGGAACACAAATAGAGAAAAATCCAATCCATCAACCTGTACTCCAGGTCTAACCAAATATGATTGTGCTCATTAGAGATCTCTTAAATTCTGATTCCGCATGGTAATGCTTTAATTCTTGCAGGCAAGATTCCGGGGGCATGGCTTGTACAGATCAAAGATGCTGGTCATGCAGTAATGGGTCAATATCCGGCTGAGATTGGTAAGATATTAAATACATTTCTATCGACTACTAGCCCAAACAACTGAATCATCCATTGAACAAAGCATAAACTGATTTCGGGACCTAACTACGAGATGATTCTATAGACGGAAACATTTTTTATTAGTAAACCAGATATCTCATACAAATGATGAACCCCTTTACCTACGGGAATCTAACCCCCTTGGGCCCACTTTAAAGTGGGTTCAATACGTTTATAGCTTGGACTGCGATACACATAACGTATATGTTCAGGGGTAAGACATTTCAACTGTCATTGCCAGGCAATTCTTATCGCATATTTATTGAGGGTCTCAAGTCCCCAGTCACCAAAGCCGCATATAGCTATGCTCTTCAAAAATACATGAGCTATCTGAATATTACAAATCCCGATTATTTACTAATCCATCAGGAGTATCCCAAGATTATACAGAATCAAATAGTTGAGTATTTAATACACTTGAAAAATCCTCCACACTCGCTAAGATTTGCCACACGAAGTCAGTATCTGGCGGCAATCATGACATACTACGAACTAAATGATGTACCACTAAGCAAGAAAAAAATCTATAGATATCTGGGGGTAGAAAGAGCGACCAATGGAATTAAGAATGATAATCGGATAGAGAATTTATTATTGTGACTAGGAATGAACATTCTAAGTTACATACGAAATTGAATATTGGCGAACCGACTAAGAAGAAAAGAAGGACCAGTAAAAAATGACCGCACGGGTCAACCATAATGTCTAACCGACACCGACTCTTCTTGTTTGTGATCGAAATCTATTGTGTGTCATACCTATAACATAATTAACTACTTTTTTGGCCTAGCATAACAGTATACCGCGTATGGACCTTCCAGCTGTTTTATCATAGTACGCATTGATTTCTCAATACGAGTTATTATTCTTTAACACCTATGCGTACAAGTTATTTTATCTCGTAGCGTTCAGAATCTTTGGATAATCCGTAAAATGAGAAATATATACGTGAATGAGAGTACCAACCCAATTCGTGAAATTCCATTGTCTACGACTGGTGGAATAGCGCTAATTGCTGTCTGGAAACAGAGAAAGGATACATGGTATGTAGTTAAACCATGGAGTGAAAAGAACGTAATAGAAGCACTTACACCACGCCAATTTCATGAAGCAATTCAGAATGGAAATAGATAGCAAACATGGTCAATCAACAAGCTGGTCAAGCGAATCTGAAAATGATAAGTATAGTCGACATCTTGAGTGCTCTGTCAGATGACAAAGCATTTACTATTTATAATACTATAGTCCTAAGCGATAGACAAGACTATAAAACTTTAATAAAGCATATGGGAATTACACAACACCAGTATTACTCGAGACTTCTCAAAATCACTAAAGCCGGACTGATCAGAAGAGAAAATGGCAAGTATGTGACTACCAATCTGGGGAATGTAGTTTATAAAGCAATTTTATTAGTGGGCACGGGTCTAAAATATTATTGGGTTTTAAAATCAATAGAATTACTTCAGGCACCATCCGCCATCGATTCGAAGGAGGCTATATCAAAGTTGGTAGATTCGTTAATTGACGATCATGATATAAAGAAAATATTAATGGGTCCTCCAAATGCTTCTACCTCTTGAATGTTCTTTGGATCGCCGCAAAGTCCAGCAATTTATGATGACTCATCACCGAAATAATAATAATTAAAACATCTAATGACGAGAATTCACGATGCAAGAAGGAACCTAAATTGAGAATTTGGTAGAAATAGACGAATCTACTTGAGAGGAAAAAAAGCAGCAGTGGGTATTTACACATTGAGTGGTAAACCTAGATGGGCTTGTGCTATGTGTGGAATGTACTCATATCATAAGTACAGTGTGAAGCGCCATATCGAAAATTTGCATAACGGCATAGGAAATATTGTTTCATTCATCGATTAGATTGCTGGTAGACGCCAGGAAGTCTATTTTCCCAATCCTATTCCTAACTACTTAGTTAAGCAGACACATATAGCGTCTCCGCAGACTCGACCATTAGATGTTATGAAAGATGAACTCTTTCGAACAGCGTTAAGAAAGAGCTTCGAATATCCATAACAGAAGAGCTTTAATCTTTTAGTAGTGGAGTTTGAGATTTTCTATTCTTCATTTGAATTAGAATTAGAATCGTCAGAAGAGTCTTCTCCGGTACTCTCTGTTGAAGCTGGCGGTAGCGGTGGTGCTAAAGTCTTATTTAATGCTGGTACTGGTAAAGAAGTAGGTAATATCGATCTGAGATCAAGATCCGACCTAACATCATTAGAATACCTGGGCTAGGTGATTGAATGCAGAGAAACTTGTATGTCAACACGTCAACCGAGCTGCAAACAATGTCTGAATGCATAAAAGATCTGATAGCTGATAGCGCAGCTATGGGTTCAACTGTTTGCGTAAGATAAGACTATAATAACAAATTAAAGTAATTACCAGATTTTTCTATATATCGGTTTTGACTAATCATATAACACACAGTATTAGATTCGGGTGTTGGAGGACAAGGATGAGTTGTTTTCTCATCAACAACAACGATATATCTTGTGGAGGAGTCTTTTAGTATTAGCAGATTGTAGTTCTGATTTTAATTCAGCCACAGTTTCTTCATAGAGTTGACGGAATGATGGAGTTATCCTACCCAATGAGATTCAGTCCAATATGAATAATGTCGGATTTCTTCTCTTGCCGATCTTTCTCGCGTAAAGGTTAACTGATTTGGGAGTTTTTTGGTATGGGTGCTTGATCATAGATGCTTTGAATTTGATATACGGACTAGTAACATCGTCGTGAGTTGTGGACCAACAGTTAGCTTGAAGTGCACTATAACATTTGCAATATGCTTTAGATAAGTGCCGCCAATCGGTTTGGGTATAATCCCATTGTTTGAGAGCTTACAATCTGCCGTTGCCACCATTGCAACTTTATTCTTGGCGCATGCTTTGTATAGTATTCCCAGAGTCTTCTTCAAAGTATTAGCATCATCGCTTGCATTCCAATTGGCATCTGTAACAAGAAATCTAGTTAAGTCTCTTATTGCAAGAAGCTTGATATCAGGATTTGATTCAATCTTGTCAGCAATTTCTTCCGCAATTGTTACTTGATGCTCTTGGTTATACGCCGTTTGCACAAGCAAATTTTTGAATACAATTTTTGGTTCAATCCCAGCATATTTGGATGTGATAGCAATTTTCTCTGGATTAAGTAGTTGATGTTTGTTCCTATCTATAGAAAAATAAATATTATTGAGAAATATGGCCGCTGATTCAAAGCCATTCTTCTTACTTTTTGGTAAGACACAACCAACTAGCTGCCGACATAATAAAGAATCAAGAAATAGCTGATTTTCACGATTGCTATAAAACAAGTAGAATGAATTCTCTTGAATCCCGTCAATTAGTGAATCGATTTCTGCTGAACCAGTAGACATCTTTTGTAGAATGCCATGCTGGTCTAATAGATCGAGAGCACATTTCATGTCAGTAAAATATGTCTGAAATATAGAAGGAGGCATTCTCAAGAAATATGGATTTGATTTGGAAAGAACCACATCTCATCATGGACATACATGATTGAGCCCACGAATGAACATTTCTACCTAATATATTCCAGCGTTACTAATTAGCGTATATCAAACTTTCACGAATGATATCGCTTGCGATATTCTGCTTCTAGACGCCAATATTATTTTATTATGCGGATAACCTACGAATAAAATGGTTTGTGATCCTTAAGTACGAACGCAGATATTTTCTGACGGAAAGAAAGGTGAGTTATCAGGGTAATACCTTGAACCCAAATATCGAGTCAAATGACAAATGCGTATGATAATGGGCCTTATGACTTAAAGGATACCCTACAGATATAACTTGGTATACCTGAAGACGTGGTTCATGCCCCTTTTTTGTTATAGCAATCACGATGACATATTCGATTCGTTCGGTTCTAATATTCCTCGGCCGATTGTAATATCACCAAAGTTTGCAAGTTCAATCTTGCCTTTCTCAAATGTTCTTGTTTCATCAGGTGATGTATTTAGATTCTTCTTTTGTATATTATTATTAGTCATTCCTTCCATTATTAGTTGTATGTCTATGGAGGTGTACCTAGCCTTTCGCAATCATGAAGGAAAGTCAATCTGTACGGACCTTATTATATTCTCTCAGTCGTCTAAAAAAAT
>JAATVS010000482.1 GCA_014523695.1 Nitrososphaerales archaeon TH5895 | reverse complement strand
TTGGGTAAAGGGTTTGATGCTATATTCAGTAACGTTGATCTCCATTGCTTTCACTGAGGCCTTTCCTGCAAGGACTCTAACTTTTTCATTGTCAAGACTTGCCCTCTGCCCTAACCCTAAAAGCATGATTCTCTGTATTGGGCCTGTGAAGCAATGGACAATGCAGATACTCCCAAATGATCCAGTATGTTCCTTTTCCTGGATTACTCGATCCACCAGTTCGACAGTCGTTGAGTTAATCCCATCCAATTGATTTCTTATACCCTCAACTTCGTCCTCGAATACACCTAAAACCAATAGCGGCGTTCGCTTAGTACTAGCAGGAATCTGCTCTGCAACAAGTTTAACCATAAAGTGCTCATTATTAGGACTTTATTTTAAGGTATATCATACATCTAGTCCTAAATTTACAAGGAGATAAGCCGGTAAACTAGTGACCAACTATTAATGATGACTGGAAGAAACCTAATGTTTTTATTTTCGATCATTTCGCAATCTTATTGAACAAGAATTGGTGCGTTGCTCGGAGATTGGGGTTTAATATGACACTAAAAATGCGGTATTTAGACCTCAAGACAAAGATCCGTGCTGTCAGGATGCTCGCAATAGAAGGGATCGCCGAAGCTGGTTCAGGTCATCCTGGGGCCTCGTTTTCGGCCGCCGAAATAATGGGCGCGCTTTACTTCAGGAAATTAGTACATAATCAAAAAGATCCTTTCTGGAAAGGGAGAGACTATTTCATAAATTCTAAAGGTCATTCCGCTCCGGGTTTTTATGCTACGTTAGCCGTATCCGGCTATTTCCCAGCCGAGGAGATCAAATCGCTCCGTGGCTTTGGTTCTAGGCTACAGGGTCATCCAGTACGTTATTCTGAAGAGCAAAGCAAATGGAGCGTACCTGGCATCGAGTATTCTGGAGGTTCAGAAGGGATAGGGCTATCCGTTTCTGTAGGTCTAGCGTTGGCTAACCGTCTGGATGGAAATGCAAATCATATATTTACTTTGATTGGAGATGGAGAATCAAATGAAGGTCAGGTTTGGGAAGCCGCAATGTCGGCGTCCAAATTCGGATTGGATAATATGACTGCAATACTGGATCGAAACAGGATTCAGCAAGATGGATTCACTGAAGACATAATGCCACTCGATCCTGTCCGTGACAAGTGGGTTGCTTTCAATTGGAACGTGATTGAAATAGATGGACACAGGGTTGAGCAGGTGATAGATGCAGTTAACAAGTCGTTGGCAGTGAAGGACAAGCCTACGATCATTATAGCCAATACTATCAAAGGCTATGGCATCAAACATATGACTAATAATCCGCAGTGGCACGGCAAGGCTCCGGGGAGGAAGCAGACACCCATACTACTGGAAGAGCTTGACTGCGAGTTTCTAATTGCTCCTTCCATAATAGCTGGGGGAAAGGAGAATTACGAGGAGAAGATAAGAATGGCCGAGAGGGGCGGAGCAGACATGATCCATTTAGATGTCATGGATGGACGATTCGTTCCTAATCATACTTTTCTGGCAGACACTATCCATAGATTGAGAAAAATTACTTCGATGCCATTTGATACACATCTGATGATAGAAAATCCCGCAGCTGTGGTCGATGAATATATATCAGCCCGGTGCGATATTATCACTGTCCACGCCGAGGCGTGTTCGCAATCCGAATTTGCAGAAATCAATAGGAAGCTTATTTCAAACGGGATTAGTCCAGGGATCGCAATTAATCCGGACACAGCACTACCTGATTGGATATGGGATTACCTGAATTCGATAGACGTCGTAAACATATTGTCAGTGAATCCTGGATTCCCCGGACAGAAATTTATACCGAAGGTGCTTCCAAAGATGATCAGTGCAGTGGAGGAGCTCAGAGGAAATGGGTACAAAGGCTATATTGAAGCAGATGGTGGAATAGATTCGATAACCCTCCCCCAGGTTTATGAGGCTGGAGCTAGAATTCTTGTTACAGGCAATGCGGTCTACGGGACTCCAGACATTCAAGGGGCAATACTGCAATTGAAGCATACAGCAAATGTAGTTTTAGAAAAAAAGCTTCTCGATTTATCGACTAGCATTGGTATACGAAATGATTGGCTTAAGACACGTAAACATATATTGATTCCATTTGCAAACGAATTGGACATAGAGGAAGAGATTCATGCTCTTAAGTAGAGAACAGACAAGGCTTGACATGAGGAGTGCGTACGGGGATAGTCTCGTTGAGGCTGGGCTAAAATATCCCGAGATAGTTTGTGTTGGGGCGGATACCACTGATTCGCTTAAGACAAAGAACTTTGGGAATAAATTTCCTGAACGATTTTTTAACTTGGGAATAGCAGAAGCGAATCTAGTCTCTGTAGCCGCTGGCCTAGCCATGGCAGGGAAGATCGCCTTTGCAAGCACATACGCGGCATTCCTTCCGGGTAGATGCCTCGACCAAATTCGGAATGCAATATGCTTTCCTAACCTGGATGTGAAACTTGTTGTCTCTCACGCTGGATTGACCGTCGGTCCAGACGGTGCATCTCATCAACAAATAGAAGATCTTGCAACGATGCGAGCAATTCCAAATATGAAGGTCATGGTACCTTCTGATGCCATTTCAGCCAAAAAGATTGTCCATACATCTGTCCATATCAGAGGACCTGTCTATGTGAGACTTGCACGCCCTCCAAGTGAGGTCTTGTACGATGACACCACCCCGACTGAATTCGGTCTAGGCAAGGGAAATCTTCTCCGTGAAGGTGCCGATGCAACCTTGGTTGGATGTGGTTTGATGGTCTCCACTTCGTTAAAAGCAGCAGAAATTTTAAGAGAGAAGTACGCATTGAACTGTCGGGTAATTGATATGTTTAATGTAAAACCTATTGATGATGAATTGCTTGAGAAGGCCGCCAGAGACACTGGTTTGTTAGTCTCCGTAGAGGAACATAATATCTTTGGAGGTCTTGGAGGTGCAGTAGCTGAATCTGCTTCTGCTCATTATCCCGTACCAGTTGAAAGGATTGGCGTTTCGGATGTTTTCGGTGAATCAGCAAGAGACGAAGAATTAGAATTGCTCCTGGACGTCTATGGATTGAGTCCTGCAAAAGTGGCAAAACGGGTCGCTAAAGCGGCGGAAAAGAGGAAATGAAGAGTAGATGAAGATTTTTTTAGACACTGCCAATTTAGAATCCATAAAAAAGTACAATGATATGGGTGTTTTGGATGGGATTACTACAAATCCAACGCTTCTATCAAAGGAACAGGGTTCACCCGAAGAGATAATGAGGGCAATCGTGGGTATGGTGAGAGGCGATGTAAGCCTCGAGGTGATAGGAACAGAATCAGCACAAATGATTGAAGAGGCTCACCACCTGAAAAAATATGGGCAGAACGTTGTAGTAAAAATTCCAATGATCCCTGAAGGTTTGAAGGCCTTGACGATACTTTCCAGCGAAGGAATCTCTACGAATGTCACTCTAGTGTTTTCAGCTAATCAAGCATTGTTAGCTGCTAAAGCAGGAGCCACGTATGTGAGTCCGTTCATTGGCAGACTTGACGATATCGGACACAACGGAATGTCAATTGTGAAAAGTATAGTAAACATTTTCAGCAACTATCAGTTTAAGACCCAGGTTTTGGTGGCTAGCATACGTCATCCGGACCATGTAGTCCAGGCTGCTGAAATTGGGGCTGATGTCGTAACCCTTCCACCTGATATCCTTGGCAAGATGATGAGACATCCGCTTACAGACAAGGGGCTGGATGCATTTCTTTCTGATTGGGAAAGGATTGGGAACGAATCTCCAAAGTTGAGAAAATAATTCGGCGGTTAAAAGATACGTCTAGACATGCATCAAATCACAACAGTCGTACTAAATACTCAGCTTCTCAGTAATCCAATTACTTTTCTTGGAATATCTTCTAATTTACTCACGGCCAGGCTCCTTTCATAATCCAGATATCTCAGATTTTGACCGATTGATATAGCTTCATCTATATTTCTTCCCAAACCAAGAGCGACCATGTGACTGCCAATTTTCCGAAAAGACAATACCATATGACGTACTGCATCAGTGTCAGAAGGTTCACCATCTGTTAGGGTGAAAAAGATTTCAGGTTTGAATGACCTTACCATTGGTTCGAGCAAACCATAGATCTCCGCAAGTGGCGTCCCCCCACTTGCCCTTATCTGCGCCAGCCTCTTTGTGCAAATTGAAGACCACCTGTAGTTTGGCGGTTTTATTAACCAACATTTCACTTGTTTGCCATCAGTACTAAAGGCATAAACAGCGAATCTTACGCCTAAGAAGGAAAGGGCTTCGCAAAGAGCGTTAGTTACCTGTTTGTATTTCAGTTCGACTTCCTGTATACTACTGGAATGGTCGAGAAGTATCATTACTCTAGTCTTAATAGTAAGCTTCAAATCAACAATGAATGGTGTGGGTATAAATTCGACGAATGCTTCTGAATCGAACTCGTCTCCGGATCGATCATGTCTTTCAATCCAGCCCGTACGCCACTCCTTGAATTTTGCCTTTGTCTTGTGGATTAGGTTAGTGTCGTAAACTTCGCTCTCGTTAACATCCAGCCGATGTGGGATGCTGATTCCCATATTTTCCAAATTCTCGTACCCTTCATTCTCATGTCTCTTGCTCTCTCGGACTAGGGTTTCGTACTCAGAAAGTATATCTGTGCCTTCGACTATCACGTTGACGCTCTTTTCAATATTCTTCTCTGCAGTTCGCCTTCTCCTGATTATTTTTTCAATCTGTCGAGATAATTCCGATTCACTCATAGAAATTCCAAACCTCGAACGTATGGTTGAAAAAGGGATCAAGACCAAGGGATCGACCTGCAAGATCTTTATTATTCGGGGGACCTGTTCTTCTATCCACTTTGTTTGATACTGAGAGGCAAGGGCTTCCTGCACTACCGACGTAGCCAATTCGACCGCTTTGGACACTTTATCGTGTTCGGACGAGAAAAGCTCTCCTTTTATGTACCCAGTCAAAAACATCTGGCCGAAGCCCTCGAGTAGCTTTTGGACACCGTACAACGAGTTTAGGAGAGGTCGATTTAGCCAGGATATTCCTTCGTCAAAGATGATTTCATCCATCATCCCCTTCCATTCATCAAGGCCTATCGATTCAATACGCTTCTTTTCGAGTGCATTGAGCACGAACCCGAATGCATGATCGTAACTAAGTACTCTAGTTGAGTATTTTAGTCTCATAGACTCGTACCACAAAGACACACGCCACTGGCGATACTTTTGAAATCGATTTCCAGCATACCCACGAAGGTGAGGTAGTACAATCTGGTTTTTATCAGGACTCGTCTTTGGATTTGCTTCCTCGGTGAACGTTACAAGCGCTTTGGGTTTGTCAGACCATCTGCGTGACAGAAATGTAGCTATTTCTACTAGAACATCGTCCCTGACGGTTAAACCCTCTAAAGTAGAGCTATGGGTCAAGTTAAATTTATTGTACTTGTATTCGGACACACTAATCAAAAACCTATCTAGTTTCCAAACATAGAGGTAATCATATCCATTACCTTTTGATACTCGACATCGCCCCATTGACCGTAGACATTTGCAAAGACTAATTGTGCTGCATACTTCGCTTCACTTCCCGATTCTATAAGTTTGGAGAAGGCAATAGTCTCCCTCATACTAGGGCTATAGTAAAGCTCCTCAACAGCGGCAGCCTCACGAAGCTTGTTGGCAAGTTTGACACCGGTGCTCACGGATGCCAACGCAGAGTCCCCTATCGAAGTATGCCTTCTTATTATATCTAGTTCTATTTCTTCTGGAGGGTATTCCAACCTGAGACGAACAGGAAATCTGCTGAGTAATTGCGGGGGAAGTTCCTTGGTTCCTACGTGGGATAACGGGTTGATTGTGGCGATAACGGTCCACCCTTTGGATGCAGTGATTGTTTGACCTTCGGATTCCTTTAACACGACTTGTCTTCTATCATCTAGGGCCTCATCCAGTCGCAAAAGCACGTCTGCCTCAGCAGCGTTCAGCTCGTCGAGGTACAGCAATCCTCCAAGCTTCATGGATTCCACCAAAATTCCGTCTACAAATCCCACCTCTCCATTTTCAAGAGTCTTAGTTCCTACGAGATGGGACTCTCTAGTTCTAAGGCTAAAATTAACGGGATATAATGTTCTCCCAATCTCGGCGCCAAATGCTTTCACTAATGTCGTCTTGCCGGTTCCTTTTGGTCCAATAATCATGGCAAATAGTCCAATATCATAGGCTTTTCTTAGAACTGGCAATGCGCCATTCCAATCTAAATACTGGGGTGACGATGGTAGGGTCAATGACAAACACTAATAACTTAGATTCGGATTTGTGGACTTAAAAAGGTATATAGCAACTTGCAAAGTTAGGCACGCAGGATTGCACGCTTGTTCCTTATGAAGTCACTAAGTAGGGCCGTCTCCAAAGCCTCAGGACTCACATAATAAGATCTTCCCTTCACTCTCCTTTCCATTTCGTTAACAAAACCTAGT
Source organism: Nitrososphaerales archaeon TH5895 (assembly GCA_014523695.1). Classification (GTDB taxonomy): domain Archaea; phylum Thermoproteota; class Nitrososphaeria; order Nitrososphaerales; family Nitrososphaeraceae; genus TH5896. The sequence goes on along the minus strand of JAATVS010000482.1, from coordinate 3,946 downwards.
AACGAATCTTCTTCACTAATCATTAGAGTGTCGATGTATATCCCTTTCTTGAGGCACTTCTCTGCCTCAATAATAGTCTGCTCAGCAATGTAGCTATCGACCTGCCTGTAGCGATAACAGAGGTAGACTAGATTTCCAGCTGAAACATTGAGTCTCAAATCATATTCGGCCCGAACGCTATCCACGCTCAAAGCATCAGGTTTGTAAAAATGCGAGTATGGCCTGATTTTCAAGATTTTTTCTTGTTGCTTCACGTCATCCATAAAGCAAGCGCTGGGATGACCATCTGTCACGAGAATAATCCGCTTGTTTGCTGAACCGTCATTAAGCAATATTCTCTTTGATAGCCTAAATGCTGCTTGATAGTTGGTGTAATGCAAGAAATCCGAGCCGGCATCAAAAGTCTTTAGATATGGTATATCGGAAATTTTCACACGGGACGCGAGCGAGCCGAAGCCAACGATATAAACAGAATCATTTGGATAGAATTTTTTGTTAAGCATCACCAGGCTCCACAGAGCCTTCTTTGCTGCTTCAATTCGACTCAAATCCCCAAACATTCTAGAGTATTTCATAGTCGAGCTCAAGTCGATGCAATATACTACGCTGGCTCGAACATCTTGCAAGGTTTCATATTCTTCCAAATCTTCCGTTTTCATTTGCACTGGAATCTCAATTCTGCCAAACTCCTTTTGTACTCTGAGAACGGAATTAAGTAGCGATAATGGTATATTGACCAGCCGTACATCGTTCCCATCTTCATATTTACGAGTGGTATCTAGTAAGACAGATCCTGCGCCTAGTGTTTTTGTGGAATGCCCACCTGCTTCTCCGAGCTTCAGTGCCCTCATTACGTCATCGAGTATCATATTGCCAATCCTAGAAAATCCTCTAGAAGTAAGCCATTTCTCATCATTTTTTAAATAGCCTTCATGAAGAAGCATTTGAAGGATTGGAGAAGGGAGACTCAGAGCGCGGGCATTCTCTTCCTCTCTGCTATTGTTACTTGTATCTTGCCTGTGTGTGGAATCCTCGCCGATACTGTCTTGCTCTAATAGATTCTTTATTATTCGATCTAATTCTTGAAGGTTGGGTCTATTTTCCCGTAGTGCTTCTCTTCCAACAATACTCAACAAGAGGTCGATACCTGGTTTAGGCGAACTTCCAAAATTTTTGGCAAATTTGGATTTTCTAGATTCATCTATAGAATAGGCGAGCTGAAAAAGGTAACTTTTTTCAGAATTATTCATTTGAATCCTGTAATCCATACTCACCCTGGCTCTTCTTTTCGAGTACAGCCGGTTCAATCCATGTTAATCCTTCTAGTACTAGTTCAATAACCGAGGCCATGAGTTCTCCATCCAATTTAGGGGGAATCGAAATGAAATGGACGATTATGTCATGTCTACTTAGCTCTTCTACGATTTCTTGCTGTTCCTTTAGTATCCGATCGATTATCTTGACAACTATTTGATCTAGATGTGGTACCTTTCTAAGTTGAACTTGATAGTCAAGTGCTGAAGAGGGATCAACACCTAACATTTTTTGTGACACGAGAAATCTGTTGTTTTCCGAAAAATCCTTACGCACGAGTTGAAGTTCATTTAAATCGATGGAATCCAAATACGCCATTGAAACCTTTTTCAGTGCCTCATCGATAAGCTTCCTTAACAGCTTCGATCTCGATTCAAAGTTGTCATCTATTTCGGAAAGTTCAAACTTCACGGCTTGAAATATACTGTCAAAATCACAAAACCTAGGAACACTAGTCACCGCATTGAAAATTGATCTGCATCTTTCCGATTCACTTATGAGTAACTCCGTCGAGTGGACGCCCATCCTAACGCTTACCCCTTTCTCTTGATTTATCTCATCTCTAGATCTCGCCAGTTGCACTATTGAAGCTACTGTTCTGAGAATAAAAATTGGTACAAAAGCCTGTGACGAATTTAATCCCCTAGTCTCCTGTGATATAATCATGATCTCGTCTTCCAACCTAACCGGATAATGTGTTTTAATATGGCTTCTTAGACGATCGGAAAGAGGTTCAATAATTCTTCCAGAATGGGTATAATCAGTCGGGTTAGCTGTTGCAAAAATGCTAACGTCAGGTCTAAACGTAATCGGGTACGATCCTGTAGTGAATTTTCCTTCCTGCAGTACGCTAAGTAGCGCTACCTGTTTTCTGGGATCGAGTACTGGTAGTTCATCTATACACAACATTCCGTGGTTTGCTTGAAGAAGATAACCTGGGGTATAGGATTCGATGTCGTAAATTTCAATACCTTTCTTCGCGATCTTCATCGCATCTATTTGACCAACTAAATCTTTAACAGAGACATCAGGAGTGGCTAGAAAATATCGATAGCGATCAAGTCCCTCCACCCATTTTATGCGCGTATCTAACTTGTTATTTCTAATTGAATTCTCGCATTCAGTTGAGAAAGTGAAATCAGGACTCGTTCTTTGGATCTCTTCATCGGATAGCATTGCTGCAAGACTCTGTTCTGGGATACTTGTTGGAATATCGTGCATTAGCGAGCCTTCAACAACTGGGATAGGAGAAAGTAGGTGTTTTGCAACACTTTCTGCGATTCGGGTCTTAGCCTGGCCAATTTCCCCAATGAGCAGGATGTCGTGTCCGGCTAATATACCACGAATCAATGCCGGGAGAACGTCTAATTCGTAACCAATTATCCCTGGAAAAGGTGTAGTGCCACTCCTTAACCTTGCAACAAGATTTTGCCTTATTTGGTCTTGAACAGAAACATATTTGTAATTGATATCTAACAGATCTTTCAACTTGGTTAACTGCTTAAAGTTATCGGGTAATCCAGACATGATCTCATTGTAATTAGGCTCTGAAGTGTATGAACGATGGACAAGTTTTCTTGTTTTCTCGTGGGGGTCCATTTCGATCCGCGAAATCAGATACAATTGGGTTGTATATAAGAGACGCAGAAGGAAGAATGAGAATAAAATTGATCTTGTAAGGGGTTCTACGTACCTAATTTGTGACCAATGACAATAAAGAATCGTATCTGAGTTGAACGGGAGACCGTAGCCTATTTCTAGTCCACGGCCAAAAACGAACGATGTACTGTGTTATAGAACGTAAATTATTGGCTGTGGACCCTGAGCCACCTAAATTTTAGCAGAGACCTACCGCAACTTTGAAGGTCATTGGGTTTCGAAGGCGACTCCGAGTCAATAAAAGATAGAAAGAAACTCTCGTAAGCCTTGCAGAGTTAATATTTCGCGTTGACATCCAATTCATGTTAATGGGAATAGAATAAGGTTCTGGTACAGGATCCTAGTGCAACGGAAACCCCAAACAATTAGGCCTTTTAAAGCAAATTAAATATCAAAAAGGGCTCATTATTGTGAAGGATAATTAAATTTGCCAGAATTCAATGTAAGGACACCCCCCCTAGTCCGAGCTCTGATGTATAATATCATGGATCCTTGATATTCTGATACTTCTTAGAGCACCCTATTGATGTTCAACGAAGGGAAGATATCTTCATGTGGTTTCACAGAATCTTAGCATGGTTTTTATTTAGGAACGAATACGGATTGAGTGCGTGTCAAGTAGCGAATATAAATATATACTTAGAATTGCGGGAAAGGACATAGATGGCAGCAAAAAATCAATTGTTGCGCTTAGTAGTATTAGAGGACTGGGATATAATTACTCGCAAGTATTATTACAATCGCTTAACATTAGTCCGTCGATAAGAGTAGGGTATCTTGCCGATAGTGAAATACAAGAGATTGAGGACGCGGTGAAAAATCCATCAAAAATAAAAATGCCTTCGTGGTATCTAAATCGAAGGGCAGATATGGATACTGGTTCTGATACTCATCTTATAACATCTGATCTAGATTTTGCTATCACTAATGACATAAATAGGGAGAAAACCGTCATGAGCTGGCGTGGCTATAG
>JAATVS010000080.1 GCA_014523695.1 Nitrososphaerales archaeon TH5895 | reverse complement strand
TTATTGTCAAGTAATGGTTATTGATATCAACAATAGTTTTGGATAAATGATCAATAATAATCATGCAGATATGTACTACTACATGATATATGAATAAGAGGATATCACAAGATCAATAATAGGAGAAAAAAGTGTAGTAGGGTTTTTTAACCCTTTTTCAGAATCTATGGGAAGAACTGCTCTGCTGCTTCAGCTACTGCGTTCTCATCGCCTTGCACTTGTGATGCGATATTCTGACATCCTACATTCAGTGGTAGTTTACCATTACCGCATGCATTGGCCTGGGAGATCGCTTGATTCTTTTCATAGCCTTTCTTCTTACCTGCAAATGCATCTTCTGTTGCCATAGCTGACGTTGCAACAAGCATTGCGGCTACTGCTGCTACTACAGCTATAATCAAACAGGTGTATACATTATAGACTTTTGTTGTTCATTGTCTATGGTGTTATTACTTTGTTTAAGAAAATTATCCACATGCATTAAATCTGATAGATCTTATGTACTGGCTTTATAATAGAAATATAGCAAATTTGGTTGGGGAAAGTTCTTCGGCAGAATCACTCATATCAAGGTTGTAATGTGAGGACACAGCAATGCGCATGCACCAGGATTGATCTGCCTAACATCATACAATGCATAGCTGTGAAACATGTCAACAATTTATGTGTCATTTGTACCCTACATTTGGATATTCTTTTTTGCTTAAAGAATCTAGGGTTTGTCATAAATAAAAAAGCTGCGCTTAAAGACTCACAAATAGGCTGAAGGAGTAGACATGAAGAGTCAATCATGATGTGTGTATATACTTGGTGCTTGGTGGGGTTTCTTCTGATGTTCATTTTCCCCATCAACACATAACAATAAAAATAAGGATCAATGTTTCAGTTACATTTTGAATAAGGATCAATGATTTTAAGTACATAAAGAGAGAACACGATAAGAGTCTAAACGATATGGTAATAATATTCTAGCTCATTACTTTGCCGAATATCAGATTCAATAATCTGCTTGCTCAGGTCAATACCCTCGTACCCTTTGGTTGCACAGGTAACGACGACGAAGTAATGCGTAGAGATTCTACTGACGGCGGTGCAACATTTACAGATAAGATCAACTTAATTAACAGTATCGGTGCAGAATCACAAGATGTAGAAATAGCAGCAGATGGTAACAATGTTATTATCACATGGTTGGAACGTAGCGCAACCAGTAATGAACCTGTAATGAAAGTTAGTACAAGCAATGGGGAGACACTAGCAGCTAATGACGAAGACTTTAAATCTGTGACTCATGAGTTGAAGGGAAGAGATAAAAATGACCTTTTACTCATGTAAAAAATGCAGAGCGGAGATAGCAGACACCTCAATCTCTCCCACTGTTCTGAGACAAGAGATATGGAATCACTTCTATAACATCCATAAGGAAGATATAGACGCCACACAAGTTTTCTCTGATTATCTCTCGACGGAGGAATAATTGTACTAGTGTACATGATGCCTTGTGCGATGTATTCAGGATGTCTCTGTAATTCCGGTATTAGAATTATAATCAATCCTCTTTTACTTCTATCCGGGCAGAAGCGCCGATAATCGCGGTCCAGTTTAAATGGAGTAACCAATCAACATTTACGAATGTCTTACAGTACACGCAGGAGTCATGGCGGCTTTAATAAGGGCTCCCCTATTCAGAAGCCAGTCGAAGTGGGTAAGCAATACGAAGCAGACGTCACAGAAATTAGTAGAAAGGGGGATGGTATAGCAAGGTCCAAGGGTTCGTGGTATATGTCGAAAATGGAAAAGTTGGAAATAAGATAAAGGTAGAGATAAAAGAAGTAGCCGATATCGCTAAGGCAACAATCGTGGTCTAAGCCGTATAATATGGTCATAACTAGTTCCATATCCATATACCAAAGATAGATGACGGGGTAAACTACTAAGGTATGATATATTCATTAAAGCGTACGATGAATTAGAGAACATGTAGGAATAACGTACAGGGATTGCAGGCATCAGTAAGTCTATACTGCACAATTTCTGGTCGTCTTACCTACCTTTTCAAATAACCATTTTTTTGATTTATTGTGCAATGGTTACCTGTGGTTAGGCATTTCTAACTACAAACTACATTTATCTGCTCGCAGAACGGTCGGGTTTGCTTCTAGTTTTCACTAAAATCTTTCGGTCATTAGGACCTATCCTGGAAAACGCAAAGGAAGCAAGGTCTAAGGTCTACAAATAATTCAATAGTTATTTATTAAGATTTTGCCCACTTTCAATACTAGACAGCAATATGCAGATAAGAGATATTACCACAACACAAGTTGAAACAGTCTTAGTTTTGCAAGGGGGTGGTTCCTTAGGCGCCTATGAATGCGGCGTTTATAAAGCTTTTGAAAGACATGGTATTGAGTTTGACATTATCGCAGGGACATCCATAGGAGCGGTAAACGCCGCCATAATCGTTGGAAGCAGAGATAAATCTTCTGCGAATACACTTGAGAAATTTTGGTACTCATTAGCAGAACACATAACTCCTTCTTTTTTTGTTGATAATATCAGGTCAATTTTTTCCTCTATGGTTGCTTCATTATACGGTAACAAGAATGTATTTGAACCTATCTGGGTGTATCCCGCTTCTTTGTTCAATTTCTATTCTGTATTTTCTAATTATACTAGAATGCCACCTCATCTCTATGATGCCAAACCGTTACAAGATACTTTAACTAAATTTGTAGATTTCGACAAGATAAACGAACAGTACAGGAAAGGCGTTACTAGTGCTTCCATTTCAGCTGAGGAATCTAAAAGAGTAGCTCCGAGACTTATAATGACAAGCACAGATATCCAAAGAAGTGAATCAGTTACTTTCGATAGTGATCATATGGAAGTGGATGCCGCTCATGTTATTGCATGTACTGGATTTCCATTTTATGGTTTAGCTTGGACAAGAATAGACGATTTATATTTATGGGATGGAAGTCTGCTGAGTAATACTCCATTAAGAGAGGTCATAGATGTATCGCCCAAGAATCATAAACGAGTATACATTGTTAATTTATTTCCAAAAAATCAAAGAGAACTTCCATCTAATATGTTTGATATATGGCATAGGGCAAGGGATATCATACACACCGACAAAACAGATCATAACATTCGTATGTCAAAAGTAATCTCAAGATACCTGACAGTCATGAGGCAGATGCACGACCTCCTAAATAATGTTAACATAGATGAGAGTATGAAAGATATACTATTCGAGATAGAAAAAGAGTATCATAAACTGGCGACTCAGCGTGGAGCTATAATTGAAGAGATAACGAAAATTGAAAGAGAAGAGGACGTACACTATATCTTTGAAGATGCTGATTTTTCAATTGCAACGATACAGAAATTGATAAAACAAGGTGAAGAAGATGCTGAGACCGCCTTGCAACAAAAGAAAAAATCATAATGGATAATACAAGTAGCATTTTCCTAGTGTCCGGTGAAACAATATCTCTGATTCCTATTTCCAATTGTAAGCCTTAGCCTTTCTCTGTATTGATCAACCTTTCTTGAAGCTCACAATAAACCAAGTGGACATCAATAACATGAATTTAGAATTTGGACAGAAATTTGTGGAGACGCTTTTGGCAATAGGAGAAAAAAATGGAAAGGATATCTCTATTTGAAGATATGGATTATTTTCTCTAATCTGCGAATTGATCAAGTCGCTATTGATTGTGCGTTTTCATCGCCTTGGATCTGTGAGGCAACAATGTTGCAGAAAACATTCAATGGAAGCCGTCGTTGGCCTGAGAGATTGCCTGATTCTTTACATATCCCTTCTTTTTACTGCAATATGTAACAAGGCGCGACTGACTGGATAAGAAGAGCACGCGACGAATCTACTTTACTAACAGTACTGGACAATGAGAGTACGTGACGATACGAGATGCAACGCTCCCCAATAACAATCTGTCAGGCTGGTTCTTCCCCTGGTTCCTAAACGACACACTCAGCATATTCCAGTATTACAAAGTCTACGACTGTTCACAAACTCTGTCCATATCAGAACTTCCTCCTGCTTTGCCTTTTGAGTGTATGTCTCCTGGCATCGTCCATTTCCTTATGTCCCTCAGTAGACTCTATTACATCAGGTTGTGTAACATGATATTTTGCAGGCATATAGCTTGTCATTATAGGCTCCGTATCTACTTACCAACTCCAATGCATAATCAGCTGCTCTGAAGGAAAGGGATGAACCATCTAGTGCGACGAGAATACTGGAAATAGACCTTTTCCATCTACCCTTGAAATCAAGTGAATTTAAGTTAATATCAGTCATTGGGACAAGTCTTGGCCGCTATAACCTATGGTTTGTTCACTCAATCACATTATTTTGGGATCAGATTATTGGTATATTAATAGTTAGGTAGGAGGAATGGGGGGTATAAGGCTGGTTATTGGGATACAACCGTGAGGGCTCTTGGGACGCACGTGCATATGATCAAGTTTCATATCTGGTTCAGTATACATGGGGCCGACAGGTACTTGAATGGCGAAAATGGCAGGGAGATGAAATCGTTTTGGATGCAGGATGTGGATCAGGATTGCTAACCAAAGAGTTAGCCAAAAAAGTTCCACGAGGAAGGGTCTATGCTGTTGACATTGATTCTAATATGCTAGGTCAAGCAAAAACCAATCTTCAACCCTTCGATAATGTCGAAATAGTTCAGTCTAGTTTCACTGACGTAAAGCTTCCAAGGAAGGTGGATGTGATTTTCTCTAATTCTGCGCTACATTGGGTAAAAGATCACAGAAAGGCATTTCGAGAATTTTGGGGAATGCTAAAGCCAAGCAAAGTCAATAAAAGCGGAGATAGCAGCAGCATTGCCGCCAATAATTATAGCAGAACCAGTAGCAACGGCCAGTTATTAATTCAGTGTGGAGCGTATGGAAATCTACAACATATCATCACGTTGTTAGATAAAATTGCGTATTCGCATCAATTCAGGGCATACTTCACAGATTGGAACAAACCATGGCATTTTGCAAAACCAGAAGACACAGATAAGTTGTTGGAAGAAGTAGGGTATGTAGATAGAAAGGTATACTCAAAGGATGACTCCATAGTTCTCCCAAATCGTAACATATTTTCTAAATTTTTGAAAACAGTGGTAATGAAATCTTATCTAGAACATCTGTCGGTAAATAATGATAAAGACGGTGACACACTTAAAGCTCTGTTTTTCGACTCATTCCTCGATAAAATTGAGAAACCTGGTGACAAACTGGGTGCGCAGTGGCGCCTAGACTTTGTCAGATTGAACATTGTTGCTCACAAACCTTAGCTGCGTTGCCGATGTATTTTATGACATATGTCGATATTAATCTCTCTCTTTGCCATGCTAGTTCTATTATCCATTCCTAATTTCATTAACGCCACTTCTAACGTAGTTGAAAGATCAGTAGATTGTCATAACCATCCACCTGGTGCTATAATAATGTGCAAATGGTCCTGATACAAGTAATAATCTGCTTACTCCCGAACAAGCTGTCTCAGAGTCGACTGAAGAATCACTGGGTTGAAAGGATATTTAGTGAAGTAAACTAAGATTTAAGAGCAAGCGGAATAACAGGATTCTATCCATAGATTAGATTATTATACCCTATGGATTCATTCCACCATATATTATCTTGTTAAAGAGTAACAGTCTAATGATAACAAATTAGTTTGACATAACTTGTAGTAGGGAGTAAATAGGGCTAAACTGAACACAAAAATAATGCTCATTTCTGTCTTAATCATAGGTATAGGAATCGCATCAGGTAGGTGAGAAAGAGAAAAAAAGGATCTACGTTTGAGGCTGTCTCTCGTTACTTGCTTTTTTAACCAGTCTTGTTACCTTCCTATACACAGACCACTTGGATTACTTGTTTCACAGTTATTGTCTACATACTGATTTGCATTGATGTTTGTTGGTAGGCCGTTTGCATTGTTAAGGTCAATGACATTCTCAAGTACGTTATTGGCTGATATTGTATTCTGTGAGCTCTGTCCATCAAGAAATATTCCATTCTGACTTCCAACTACATTGTTCATTCCTACATTGGACTGTTGTGTGTTGACAAATGTTATTCCTGCTAGCAAGTTGCCATTCATAAGGTTTGAG
>JAATVS010000079.1 GCA_014523695.1 Nitrososphaerales archaeon TH5895 | reverse complement strand
TTCTACCTCTAATTCCGCATGCAGAGTGTCTCTGGATTCGAGCCGCTTCAAGAATTCCAACAACTGAAGATAACAATTTTCTCCTGTTAGTGTCCTTTCGGTCAAAACACCACCGTACAGCTCGATCCTTACAGTAATAGACGTTTCTCCAAGTTGGAGACGAATCCTGTTGGGTTCCAATCATGTATCCCAATCGATGATCAGTTACTCATTCTCTTATTCGTTTTGGAATTATCTTTGAATATTTGTAGCAACTTGCGGTATTTTTACCATGCAAATTTCTGTATTGCATGTCGACGATTCTAGTGGCTTTAACAATGACGAATGCATCTTATTTGAACTAAATCGGACCCCTTGACAAAAATAATGGCTCATCCAGATTCAAAATAGGAGTGCGTCGTTCCTGGTCCCTTCAATAGGCGTTTATTTGCTCTCCGTCAGAATTTTGTCTCTAATTTCAGAACGAATGTCTTCAAGCGCGAAATGGAGGTTAGAACAATCGGAAAGTTTCTCTTCTATTTGCTCCTGACTAACTTCCCTGTGACATAGAACGCCACTCTGATCATAGTATGTCAGTCTAATAACATCTTCCAGTTCTGTATTATCAGGCAACGATTTAGACGTATCCAAAATAGCGCTTGAAAGCCAGAGGGTATAGTCCGATATTCCTCGCAAATCTTCGAACAGAGCAGGATATTTCTTTAACTGATCTGAGTAGTTCATCGAAATTATCTTCTCTAGTATGTTTAAAACACTGTGCGATTCCTGCAGATGCTGCTCTAATATCAGGGAAATGAATTGTCCGCGCCTCTCATCTTGACCGGGTGGGCAAAAATGGTATGAAATTATGTCCCGAACAAGCGAATCCAATGACGACGCGCTAATAAGGTATTTTCCCCTTATCGAGTAATCACGTTCATATAATTTCTCCAATAAATTCTTGCGGTTACGCCCTTGAGCTGTAGACATTGTATCTCGATCTTTGATTGGAGACTATTAAAACTTCTTAGAGCACTTAGAGCACCGATTTAGTAAGCATTGTATGAATTGAAGAGTCCGCTATACAATCTGTACGCCGTGGTCGATTACCCACGAATCTAGTGAGTCACTCACGAGTGACTCAGAGTAACTCCCTGATTCGCTCAAGTCGTCTAACCTTTACTTCAATGGGAGAACTATGGTGGGCCTCATGCAATCCGTTGAAACGCTCTGGTACTAGTGAGAGCATTTCTTATATTCATATGAGTAGTAATTGCATTAATCCCTGTTAAAAGGGGCTTAAAGATCAAAAATTAGTTTGTAGTAATCTAAAAAAAGTGGTGAAACCCAATTGAAGTTATATTCGCACGACCATAATAGGTCGCGTGTTGAAGAATCATGATTGGAATATCAAACTTTAGGGATGAACAAACTGGCCATTTACCTACGTCAAGATAAGGCCTTCTCGAGCCCAAAGCTCGCTATCAAAACACTTTAACATTAGACTAAGCGGTGCACGTCCAAAATAAAAAAGGGTTGTTACCGCTACCAAATAGAACTAATCTATAGTCTTACCTGCGACCCAAAATCGGGGGGCTAGCTATGTCCACGTTCTACTTCAAAACCGATTTTCACTTCTGCCTGATATTCCTCTATCTTTTGATTTTCTATTCTTAGCGTCACTCTTCCTAGTTCTGCCCACCTTAAATTCTTGACTGATTTGGCAGCCTCATCAACGGCGTCCTTCATTGCTTCGGCAATACTTTCAGGAGATGTACCGACAATGTGAATGTACTTGTAAACCATGAGAGTTAACCGCCCTATTCATATAAAAACGGCTCTTATGGAAGTTCCTCAACAAATTATGATGTGTTGAGCCATTTCATAGGCGATGAGACTATTCCCCGGGTTCAGCTGAGGTACGATTCACAATACTTATCCCTGTTATTCTAGCGTCATCCGGATTATTGGGCTGATCTGCTTGTCCGAAGGAAGAAGTAGTAGGGAGACCAGCTATTTTGTCCAGAGTATCCATACCCTGAATTACTCTTCCGAATGCAGTGTATTGTCCGTCCAAGAACTGAGAATCATTAGTAACGATAAAAAACTGTGATCCAGCACTGTTGGGGTCAGAGGATCTTGCCATAGAAACAATGCCTCGAATATGTGGTACGTCATTGAACTCCTCGTCTATAGCATATCCCGGACCTCCAGTGCCCCAGTTATTTCGCTGTGATGCATTCCCCTTGGTATTGGGATCTCCTCCTTGGATCATGAAATTACTAATTATTCTATGAAAAATAGTATCATTGTAAAACCCATCCTGTGCAAGTTTCTTAAAATTCTCGACGTGGTTTGGTGCTACCTGCGGTAGAAATTCAATCGTTATTGGGCCTTGCGCTGTCTGAATGATAGCAGTTTCCTGGGTGGAATTGGAGTTACCAGAGTTGGTTGAATTCGATGCTACTGGTCGAGAGCCTACTGCTGTGCCATTGAAATTAGTACTCGAGCTGTTATCTTGTTTTTCGCCTAACATAGATTCAGACTGATAGTCCTGATTAACTTTATAAACCAATACACCGAAAACGAGGCCCGGTGTATTGGATACAAAGCTGGGCGACGCGTATACAAGACTAAATGGTTGGTCTGGTTGCTCGCTTAAGGGGAACTTCA
>JAATVS010000481.1 GCA_014523695.1 Nitrososphaerales archaeon TH5895 | reverse complement strand
GCATTATCAAAAGAAGATATAATAGATATACTTAACGCTTGTTCAGATATTAGACTAAAAACATATCTCATGCTACTTGGATCAACTGGAATGCGTCCTGTTGAAGCCCTATCTATACGTGTTAAAGATTTAGATTTAGAGTCGAATCCTTCTCGATTGTTTGTAAGAGGAGAATATACAAAGACAAGATCAGATAGAACAATATTTCTTACCCAAGAATTAGATAATCAGCTATCATCCTGGCTAACTTATAGATATCGTAAACGACGAATTTGTTATTCAGAAAATGGGAAAACTGTTACTCAATATAGAACTCCTGGTATGAAGGATTCAGATCTTGTATTCTCGGTTCATCGATTAAGTGGTAATCCTAATCCTGTTAGCTTGTATGTCGAGTTCCGCACGTCTTTCGCAAAAACACTAGATCGTATGGGCAAAGGTGCTCGAGAGGATGGTAACGAAAGACGAAGAGAGATCACTCCTCATTCCTTCAGACGTTTTGTTAAGACCACAATTTCTGATTTAGGATATCAGGACTTTTCTGAATATTTTATAGGTCATTCAGGTTCTACATACTGGACAAAGAAAGAATCTGAAAAGGCTGTGATATTCAGAAAGATAGAACCCTATCTTACGTTTCTAAATGTGCATCAGCTAGAGAGACAGGGCGCGGATATTCAAAGCAAAATAGGGGAACTAGAAGAGCTTAATCAGTCATTTAGAGAAAGGGACAAGATGAAAGACGATGCCATAGCGCATCTTTCCGATCAATTAATGGCTCTGACAGCTAGAATGCAACATCTCGAGAGTAAACAACAGTAATAACGTTCTGTCATAGATATTTTAGATTTGCTTTTTTGTTTACTTTTTGATGCATGAATATAGAATTGTATCTAGAGGCAGGGTCAAAGTATTCCATTCTTTAATTTTGTGGTCTTTTCTAGATACCAAGTGCTCGGATACGGGTCATCTTAATATTACTTTTGGCGTATATTGCACTTTATTTTGACAAAATCAGTTTTGATAATGAATATGTACCACTAATTAAGGGATTGTTATTAACGATAGTAATTACTATTAGAGCAGAGCATCGTTTATACTTTCATATTTTCAGTTAAACTGGGGCGAAATTATTATCCAGAGTGATCTAAAATCCTAATTTGTTCTACCACTTCAGATCTCTAGCTCCAACAAATGACCCTGTTAATAATAAATCGCTAGTTTCGTTTCCCGTTTGCGAAGTTTGCTGTTCTGATACTGACTGATTAATCTGGGCCATTAATTCATCGATACTAGTGTTCATCCTTGCAAATTCAAGCATAATCTGATTCTTTTCTTGTTCATCCATCTGATTGCTAGCCTCAATTCTTTCTTCTTCGCTCATTGCCATAAATTCTTGAAAGTGATTTGATGGTGATGGCGATTGAATTTCCGCTCCTTCAGGTAGCGGTTCATCAATTTCAGTTGAAATGAACAAAGGAGAAGCAAGATAAAATGCACTTACGCCCACAATGATAACTATTGCACTATAATTCCAAATTTGATTCCCTTGTGCATGCTATCACAAATAGAACAAACTTTTGTATTATTAAATCTTCAACTAAATAGAATGAAAAAGGATCGGACGCCAGAGAGAGCTTCATGTATTGTAGATAATCATTCATCGTCAGATTCACGTAATCTTAGAAGGACACTACGCCTTCACCTTGGGTTGGAAACGCTCCACTTGTTTTGGCTGCAGACATATTCTTCAAAGACAATAATGTAGCAGCTAGCAAGCTGTTAAGAGGAAACTTTAAGTCGTTTTACTTCGTAACGATATTGTTGTTATCTCATGATCTTTGAGAAGTTTCTGAAAGGAACGGATTTAGAATTAGGTGTAAGTCTAGAAAAGACAGATTATACGCCAGGGGAAACAGTCAGAGGGCTACTTTCTATTAATACAGAAAAAGGTTCTAACGCTAGACAGCTCAGGTTATTAGCAGAAGGCAAGGAATCTACCAATATAACTGTTGAAGAGAGTTCAAGGGGATATTCTAGCAGCAGCAGATGGGATTCACACACTTATACTGAAGTTAATACCTTCTTCTCTGAGGACCTTTCGCATCTTCTACAAAAGTCCGTAAGCAGCAATACTCTTGAAGATGGAACTCTCGAGATATTGCCTCAAAATAAGGAAATAGCCGTAGAATTTACGCTTCCTTCTGATATTAATCTATTCTCATCGTATAAGGGTAAACATGCAAACATTACCTATACTCTAAAAATAACAGCTGACATAGAAAAAAAACTAGATGTAAATAAAGAAGAGCGCTACTCTGTCATCAATCCTAATAACAATAAAGTAGAATTATACAATAATGACAGTGAAACACCTTCAAGTGAAATGGATGATAAGAGCAAGATTGCCACAGCTACTACTGAGAACGAAAACGAAAACAAGCCCTTTCCTTCAACATCAGTAGCAGAAGGAATGGATAATAATGCAAGCATAGAAAGTTACTCAGCAAGATTTGAACGTATGTTTGGTAAGAATACAGATCATGCTACTAAGAATAGAATCAGTTATCCCAGATTTCACGGCATGAGGGTTAACTATGATCTTGGAACACTGCTTACTAAGGGCCGTGAAAAGTTTCTCAAAGAAAACTCCGATGCAAGAATTGATCTTCTGAACCACGGAAATAACAATAACAATACAGTTTTTTCTCCTGGTCAGACATTAAGAGGTAAGATAGTAGCACTGCCTCTTCAGAACTTAGAAGAAGAAAAGAAGAAGAATGTCAGAGGAATGAAAATTACCCTGAGTGGCATAGAACATGCTTTTGCTCAAGGGTTTCAAAGAGTAACTACAATTGAAAAGTATGAGAATAAGATAGAGATCAACGGAAATGGAGAGAATGATGCTGGCATCCCTTTTGAATTTCAAATACCTAATGGCATAAATCAAAGCTATATTGGAAGATATTCAGAATACTTTTGGGGCCTAGAAGCCAAAATAAATATTGTATGGTCGTCTGATATAATTGCCAGAATAGTAATAGATATTGTTTGATCGGTCGGATCAAAATGCAGTAGACTTACAATAATTGGGTAGCAATATGAAAAGTTGAAATTTCTAGTAAAGAGCTATGATTGTAATCGATTAAGGAAAAGAAGGAATTTGACATCCAAGTCCACTTCTAAATATCTGCAGAAAGTGTAGTCTGCCTCTGTTGTAGTCTGCCTCTGTTGGATATTGTTCTTACATCGTTTTTGGTTAATATCCAGCATTCTAGAAATTTAACCAGGAAAATGATAACAAAAGCTATCGTATTGTATTATTTTTCGTAAATGTAGTAGTAATGTTATTAACCACTTCCCCTGATATCTGTTTTTTCTTTTCTTCTTCTAGTGCTTCAATAGCTAATGCTTTGCTTTCTCCTGCGTGTACAACTGCACGTCAACAGGTAGAGATTGAACTGTATCATAAGTGGCGATAGCCTCATCATACTTCCCTAATTTTAATAGAGCATCGCCTTTACCGTTTAATACCCTTATTTCATCTGGGTAAAATTCTAAAATCTCATCATATACCCCTATAGCATCATCATATCTTCCTAAATTAAAAAGACCAGAAGCTTTGCCCTGCAGTGCCTGAATATTCGTTTCGTAATCGGGTTCCAGGGATAAGATCCTATCATATACAGCTACAGCTTCATCATATCTTCCCAAATTATCAAGCGCAATGCCTTTGTAATATTTCCTCTTCTTCTGTTTCTTATTCCATTTATCAACTATAGTTAATCATCAGCTGTAAGCAGGTGCTGCGCTCCCGATAGATAGCAAGGTGAATGGTTTTATGGTCAAAGAAAAAGCTAACTGCCCAAAGCCACGTCCATAGTAACAACTTGTTCTCTATGTTTATTACCAGGCCTTAGTATGGCTAAAAAGTGGAAATTAATCTATATTTGAATCTTAACCATTTATTATGGAATTAAGGCTTCGAAGTAGCGTCGTCTCTAAAGAGTCTAGCATCGTCTGAAACTTTGGTAGATGAACAGGATACATCTGTGGTTCGGCAAAATATTCAATGGCATATAGATTATTATTTTTTATCATAAGAATATCTAAAGCATCAGTCATTCCGAAATCAGGATCTGTATAGGAATACGAAAGCATATGTGCTGCAGTTCCATCTTTTAGCGTCATTGGTCTTGATTCATTTAATCTAAAATCTGAAAGGGTTTGTTGATTAAGTTCGATCGTTCTCTCCGCAATTTGGTCTAATGACGACTTCTGTTCTTCTCCTACTACAGGCAAGGGAGTAATCCATATTCTAGCAAGCGTAGTATCCGAAGGTTCTATTGGAGTAAATGTCACAACTGGTTGTGAGAGCGGATCAAGGATAGTATCATGACCTACATATATCCAATCTGACGGGTATTGTACTGTTATACCAAAAGTGGAATTTTGATAAGTTAGAAAACTAGCAGTAGCAGTGTTGTTATCATTTGTATTAATGACGCTAGTGGAATTACTAGAATCAGTCTGATTATTATTTATTGATGGTTCAGATGTGGATGTAATATTTTGATCGCTTATGGTATCAAGAACTAGGCGTTTGTTATTTATTGCAAGTTCATAATTTGGATCTATAGCTAAGGCCTTATCAAAATATGTCACAGCCTCCTCCGATCTACCTAGATTGTATAGAGCTGCACCTTTGTTGGTTAGTGCACTAGTATAATTTGGATCTATAGCTAAGGCCTTATCAAAATACCCTATAGCTTCTTCATAATTGTCCAAGTTTTCAAGAGCTGCGCCCTTGCCGTCTAAAGCATCGATATCATTCGGATCTATAGCTAGAATTTTATCAAAGACGTCAAGAGCTTCCTGAGGTTTATCCAAATCAAAGAGAGCTAATACTTTATTGTCTAATGCCAGAGTATAACTTGGATCTATAGCTAAAGCTCTATCATAATAGGTAATAGCATCATCATATAGGCCAAGGTTGTATAGAGCACGACCTTTATTGTTTATTGCGTCGACGTGATTAGGTTCTATTGCTAAGGCCCTATCATAATAAGTGATCGCTTCGCTAGAATTACCTAGTCTATAAAGAGCAATACCCTTGCCATTTAGCGCATCAACATAATTCGGTTCAAGGCCTAATGCTTTATCAAAATGGCTGATAGCCTCCTCATTCATCCCTAAATTGCTGAGAGTGAATCCTTTGTTATATAGTGCACTAGCATAATTCGGATCTATAGCTAGAACCTTATCAAAGTGGGTAATAGCATCCTCGTACTTCTCCAAATCGGAGAGAGCAGCGCCTTTACCGTTTATTGCATCAACCAGGTTAGGGTCTACTGCTAATGCCTTATTATAGTAAATAATAGCTTCATCGCTCCTTCCTAAATTTAAAAGGGCAAGGCCTTTGCCATTCAATGTTTTGACATTATTGGTCTCTATTCCTAATACTTTATCAAAATAGCTAATAGCTTCTTCATTCCTTCCTAAATCAATAAGAATAACACCTTTGTTGTGTAAAAGATCAGCATTATTCGGATCTATAGATAATGCCTTATCAAAATACTCCATAGATTCTTCAATCAATCCTACATTCAAAAGTGCAAAGCCTTTATTGCTTAGTGTGGGAACATGATTTGGATCTATAGCTAAAGCTTTATCATAAACAGAAATAGCCTCTTCATACTTACCTTCGCTAAGAAGGTCATTGCCTTCTTCAAATAACATATCAAAGTCGGATAAGGACACCTTGGATAGAATACCGCTGCCTTCAAGTTCATGGTTCGAATTGTCATTATTGATTTGAGCCATTAGATGCTGTGGTAAAAAATATGATGCGCATGCTATCGATGGCAGTAATGCTACTATCATTATTGTTACCAATAAATTCGGTTTCAGTTCATTATTATTCATTGATGGGTCCAATTATTTCATAAGACCACAAGTATTAAAGATTATCCCAAAGATAGATTTTTAGCAGTACTGATATCAACCATTATGACTTTTCCTTATTGAAAACTTCGATTATGGTCGGATTGGAAGGCACAAATAGGTCTTCGTTCTTTAAATTTCTAGAAATTGATATTGACCAGAGCCATTAATTATATGGAATAGCTGATCTAATAGATAAATACATGATCTCTCTAATTATCATCCTTAAGTTGGGAGCCATATGACTTATATAATTACAATGAGTCAAATTTCTCCCGATTGCAATGACTCCAAAATATCAATGATGTTGGTCTCTTCTGATTCTGTCAAATTTAGATTGGTAAGATGGATCTCTAAAGAATCAGCAATTGACAATGCATCATCAATAAATTGATTGTAGCTTGGTATATCGGCTGTATAATAGGCATAATATACCATATTAGTTTCTGGAATGATTGTCCCAGCTTCCTGCGTCAATAACATTGCCCCAGAATCAGGATTTATATGAGTATATAATAAAGAATATGCTGGATTACCTGCTAGCAGAGGAGGAGTAGCAGTGTCTGGTGAAATAGCCGTTGAGATAAGTGTGAAATTAAGGGTATTTCCTCTATAGCTCTGAACGGTCTCAGCAAGATATGTATCTAACGTTTCATTAGAACTGAGTGTATCTCTTGCCACTGCAAATAGAGCAGTTCCATTTGCATACGTAGGTTGAAATTGAGTAATAAATGTAGTACGACTTTCGGGGTCGCTAATAGGTTGATATTGATCCCAGCTGGCTGGATAAAGTACACTTATTCCATAGCTAGAATTTTCATACAAAAGTATATCATCACTTTCGATATCAGTTGCAGAAGGTAGGGTTGACGAAATATTAGTATCATTCTGTGAGATAGAGTCAGCCACGGCTGGAGACGTTGGTAATAATGATGATGGAGCTGTTGTTGCATTTATCGTTGAACCATTCACGGAAGCTAATTGAAAGGAATCAATAATACTTTCTAAAGCAGGAACAAAGAGATCATATCTTGATTCCTCTGTATTAAACAATAAATAGTATACTCTATTGTTGTCACTATCTAAAGCTCCTACTTCAATAAGTTTTCTATCAGTCCCATTAGCTGAGTCTGTAAAGACTAGTTCATAAGCTGGAAGTCCAGAAAGTGTGTCTTCGGTATTAGAGGATACAAGATCGAAGTTCTGTCTACTTTCTCTATATGCATTAATTGTGCTCCTTGAGTACTCATCAATTGAAAAAGGGTTTCCAAGATCTTCTATCCCTATTTCTAGGAAGGTAACTGCATTAGGGTCATCTGAGATTGGAGGAAACATGCGGACAATTGGAAAGATTGCAACATCAGTTGGGGGTTGTGCTTCCTGATAACTCCAGTCGGACGGATAATTCATTCTTATCCCGTATTCGGAATTATTGTATGGCAAATAGCTATCAACAGCAGCGGCATCACTAGCTTCACTACTATCGCTAGCTCCCAGTGGAGCTTCTATATTATTACTATTATTTTCTTCATCATCTTCATCATCGTCGTCCTCTCCTTCCGATGACGATGCAAGCACTAATCCAATTTTTGGTTGTAAAATAAAAGTGTCTGAAGTAACAAACAAAGATAGGGAACATATAGCTATGAGGCTGATAAACAAAATGTAGGATTTACAAAAATAATGAACCTTCCAAGAATTTTGCTGATAGTTATTATCGTCACTTTCTTTCTTGTCATAGCTGGATAAATGGTGGGTATTGTTATCTTTCATTTACTATAAGAAGTAAGTATAAGTGACCAAACTATTAAGTAATTCTATCAAAGCAATGGCGAAGAGAATAAGAATTGGCGTTGGAACAATTTGGGTTGAAACCGTTCCTGTAAAGGTTATATAGTTAATCTGTCACCTCTTAGCTCACATGCATATTATTTCTCTTGAGAGATCTCTTGCTCTAATAATTCTGAGTATTCTGAGTGTTACTTTACCTGCATATGCGCCGCCGTTTGTAAATGAGAATCACGATATTCATGCAACTGTCACCAATACTACATCGAACAGTCAAGCAATCATTTCTAATGCGAATGGTAATGACACTGCTACAAGCGTCATTATTTCCAATTTATTCAATAAGGTTAAAGATTCAGTTATTGAGATACTCACTGTAGGTAATGTAATTAATCCAAAAATAACTATCGATGGCAATCCTCTAGTATATGGTGGTGGGGGTTATGGCTCTGGTTTTGTTTATGACATAAATGGAAATATGGTCACAAATTATCATGTTACGCAGGGGGCAGATGTTATTTATGTCAGGTTCTCTAGTGGTAATAGCTACCCCGCAACAATAATTGGCGAAGATCCCTATTCTGATCTGGCTGTGATTCAAGTTGATTCATCAGCATTATTCAGAGAAAATCTAAAGCCCTTACGAATTGAAAATTCGTCAGATTTGCAAGTGGGTCAACAAGTGTTTGCTGTTGGTAGTCCACGGGAACTTACCCTCTCCGTAAGTGAGGGTATAATTAGCCAGATCAGTAGAATAGATCTGAATATTATAACTGGTAGATATTGGACAGGGGGTCTCATTCAGACGGATGCAGCCATAAATCCTGGTAATTCAGGTGGACCTCTCTTAAATCTGGAAGGTGATGTTGTTGGAGTGAACGAATACGGTTTAGTCGACATAGCAACTGGAGCATCCGAACAAGGATTAAACTTTGCCATAGGACCTGCCACAATTCAAAGAGTAGTACCTAAACTGATTTCACAGGGTACATATGAGCATCCATGGCTTGGCATAGAAATTGCAGATGTTACTCCACTGTTTGCAGACTCACTTGGTTTATCGGAAGCCAGAGGAGTATTTATAAAAAGTGTAACTCCAGAAAGTCCTGCAGAGAAAGCAGGGATAACTCCATTTAGTATTATCTTTTCAGTTGACGGTAACGTTGTAAAAGACAAGTCTCAACTTATTGATTATATCGAAAACAATAAACTACCTGGTAATGAAATATCTTTGAATGTAATTACATCCGATGGAAATAGAAGCGATATTACCTCACTACTAGAACAGAGAGAAGAGTCATTCTAGAAATAGCTAGAAGATTAACTCAGGTTGCATAACTGGATCTTACCATCTATTCTCTTAAAATAATCTAGGAAATAGTTATTGTTTTGTCTCCATACGCTGGCTCATAACAACCTCTCCACAACAGAGATATACTAGGGCCATGAAGTAGAATCACTGACGACAAACACTACCCCTGCTAAGATAAGACCAAGCAGATGGTTCTACGTGATAGGTATTATTGTACTCATAGGAGGACCTGCAGTAGCTAGTGCAATATTGTTCTCAACTATATTTTCAAGCATTGATAGTATGGCAGCTGAAATACCATCAATACAGGTAGTAGTGCCAGGCTCAAGTGATATTACACTTTCACAACCTGGAAAATATTCGGTATTTTATGAATATCAATCTATGGTAGGAAATAGGATATATTCTACCGGTGAAAATATACCAGGTATTCAAGTAAACCTTGTATCCAAAGACACGGGAGATGAAATTCCGCTCTCTGGCACATCTGTGAATAGGACCTATACGATAGGAAGTCGCTCAGGCATTGGGCTTTTTGATTTTGCTATAGATCAACCCGGTACATATGAGCTATCAGCATCGTATCCTGCTGTTCAAGGGCAGCAGCAGGAACAGAGCCCAGAAATTGTCTTAGCAGTTATCCATGGTAGTGCTGTAGAAAAGCTATTTGACAGTATTATGGGAACGGTTGCTGGTGCTTTGGCCATTGTGTTTATACCGTTTGTAGTGGGTGTTGCTATAATTATTATAACTTTCATAAAGAGACGGAAAGCAAGTGCAAGAGCAAGATCAACAGCATAGTCTAAATGAAAAATGAATGTCCTATCTTGCATCATTTTGGTCTACTTGGTATGTATTATCTAAAAAGGCAATTATAATTGGACATAGTGAAGGTACTACCATAGCACCAGAGCCAACAGCAGCACAAGAACCAGACAATCCTCCCCCATCAGATGAGGGAAATAACCAAGGAGGAGATGATGGAGATGGAGGTGACGATGTCGGAAATAATAACAGTGGCGACAATGATTCTGATGACGAAAACAGTGGCGGCGGAGACAATGAAGATGGTAGTAGTGCTGAATAAAATACATTTCTTGTTAATTACTTTCAAAAAGGTCTATTCCGGAACAATAGAAATATGTTGTTGAATCCAAGTAGTAAGCTTTCAGACAAAAGATCAGCAGGTTATTTGGTCATGGAGTAATGGGATATTTTTATAGTCATTCTTGACTGTATCCATACCGTTCTAACGTCTTCTGAATGGCAGTAGCGAATTCTTTTGGCATCCAGAATGAAACATCATGGTGACCTGGGAACTCTACATTCTCGCACCCAAGCTTTGCTGCTAGGGCTCTAGTTGTCTGGACATAATATGCATTATCACTATCCCTTCCTATTGCTGTTACCATTTGTACATTATTTTTTCTAATGCTTTCAATATTGGGTACATATCTGAAGAAAGCTCTGAATTCATGCTTAAAAAAGAAATCGACATTAGTAGAGATCCGGTCATTGAGATCTGTAGGAAGTGGAGAATCAGGGACGTTTATTAGAGATGCCATGAATTCGGTCTGTGCAGCCTGCGATCCTTCGGACTGATTTTTTGTAAAGATATTATTTACAAAGGAGCTCCATTTTTCGGCATTACCTATTGGTAACATCTCGATCACTGGAGCCTCATAAACTATTAAAAAGTCAATTACCTCTGGCATGGTTGTTGCAAGCTCAAGACCTATGATGGCACCTCCACTTCTTCCAACTACAACAGCCTTTCCGTCCCCCATCGCTCTAATAACAGAAGCAGCATCGCGAGCCTGTTGGGCAACTGTCATGTCAACGCTTCGATCCCCAGAGCTGCGAGAGTTACATCGCCTATCATAAGACACAACGGTAAATTTATCAGCAAGGATATCCGCTGCAGAAGAATAGTACCCTGCATCTTCCATAGCACCATGGATCAATAGAAGAATGGGACCATTGCCTCTACGTTCGCAATAGATCTCTGCACCTTCGTTCAATACCGTCTCATTAATACTAGTTGGCATGCTTCAATTTAGTAGATGGATACATATTAATCAAGATATATGGCACAATAGGTCATTTTCAATGGTAACACCACTGGGCAAGGAATAAAAAATGTTAAGGTAAGTTAAGCAATTTTGTTAATGTATTTGATATACTGTACGAAAAATCATTATATGTCCTAGCAATATTCCTAGCACAATCATGTTTCCTTACATCAAAGTCTTCATAGTAGTTGATGCTGCCCTGGCTTTGTCTAAGTCGCTTGATAAAGAAATCATAATCTAGGTGTGCCTTGAGTGACCTGATGAATGAGTGTTACGAGTAGATTTTGCAAATTATGGTATATGGCAGAAAAAAGTAATTCCTAGAGTAATTGAGGAACGACGAATATTGACAGCTAATGCCATGTTTTATAGGCCTGTTCTGTTCTGTACATCCTGTCAATCAGTAGGTAAAAGAAAGTCAAAAGTATATCAATTACTGGATCTATTCTAAAAGATCCAGAAGTTCTAAGAGATTATCAGTTGTTGGCAAAAGAGTTCAGGGGACATAATGACTTTATAAAAAACTGATGACATGGTACGGGATATGAAGCTTCGGAAATGTTATATTACTAATGTCGTCATAGAACGTCATTAGGAGCTTAAATAATGGCGTTATCTGAATTTTTAATTAATAATGGCCTAGCGTAAATTAATGAGAGTAAACAATCAGTCCAGATAATTCCTTATCTGGATTATTAGTACTAAGGATTGATTGGAAACGTTACCTGAATTAGCTAACTTGGATGGGATATAGATAGATATGTTTTTATACTGAACTTTTTTCTATTTAAATCAGTTTTATCCAAATGAGTACCAACATGATTAGCCATTCACGAATAGGGATTATGCTATTGATAGTTCTCATGCCAGTGGCATCAGTGTCTTCAATTGTATTACAAATTCAACAAGTAAGTGCTTCTACTAATGCAAATGCCTCGGCGCAGTCATCTAAAAATGAGTTATCGGATATGGTTTTGGAAAAGTACAAAAATAGAGTTTTGAAACACTTGTTTAATAATCAGACAATTGCCAGTTCCATTTCTAATTCATCTATACCTGTCTCAATTGTGGCAGGGGTTATCTCACCAAATGGTACTCAAGTTTCAGGTTATGGTAATATTTCCGAATCCAATCATACAACCGTTGATGGAAATTCAATATTCGACATAGGTTCTCTAACAAAACTATTTGTTGGCATTTCGTTGATGGATATGGTAAATCAAGGCTTGGTAAAATTGGATGATCCTCTGGAAAAATATCTTCCGGCCAATGTGACAGTTCCCACCTATCAAGGACATAAAATAACATTACAGGATCTCATAACTCATACATCTGGTTTACCATATTGGCCTCCAGGCTGGTGCAACCCCACGTGCTTTAACAACAACTATACAACTCAAGAGGTATATCAATTCTTATCAAACAGCTCTCTAGCAACGCGACCAGGCGTAAAAGACGTATACTCTAATATTGGTGTGGGTTTGTTAGGACATGCCTTATCATTGAAGGCAGGCGTTCCTTTAGAACAGCTCGTTAAGGATAGGATATTGAACGTTTTGGGAATGAATAGTACAGGAATTGCAATGAACGCTACCGGTGTATCAATACCTGAGGATATCAAATCAAGATTTGCAAAGGGCCACATAGCAGGAAATGAAAGTGAATTAGCATTTTTACCTCTAGAAGTTCAAGGGGCAGGTGCAATGTACTCCACAGTTAATGATCTGTTGAAATTTCTTTCAGCTAACATGGGATTGATAGATACAAAGCTCAATGACGCTATGCAAGAGAGCCGTGCAATACGACATTCAATTAGTGAATTCCAAACATCATTTGTAGACCCATCTGGACATGAATCACCTGCTCTTGGGTATGTTGGATCTGATTGGAATATACAAACTGATCTCGGAAAAAAGATTATTTGGCGTAATGGTGGCATAAATGGTTATAGCAGCTTAATTGCATTTAATCCAGATAAACAACTAGGCGTGGCAATACTGTGTAGTTGTCATTTCGCGGATGTGCCCCCTATAGAAATAATAAGTACAGCGATGACTTTTCTGCTTTATCCGTCGATGAATGCGTTAGTTCAAGCACAGACTGAAAATATGACGATGGAGGAGCTTACAAATGCTTCACTAGCACAATATCCGGATACCATGGAGAATGCGACTACTATGGAAGAGGAGACTAAAGCTCTTGTTGGAAATGTCACAGGAAATATGACCATCAGCCAGAATATGACAAATGGGAATGTGACGGCTTAGCTTAGATCCAGCAATGAAAAAGTAACACGATGAATTTTAATCCAATTCTTTTATAGGCTAACTAAACTAAAGTTTAGTAAACTATCATCCTAGAGAAGGCTTATATAGACAGTATATTGTTATAGGGACCAATGGATTTTGATACAAAGACCAAAGGTGTATTGATAGCAGTGGCTGCATGTTCCTTGGCAATGGCTTCAATACTCTCAGCGATCCCCATTGTTAAGCCTGTCTATGGAGTAGCCTGGTGTGACAACCACAAAGGTAAGGACACGAATTGGAAGGACGGCTGTACATCAGGAGTATCTGATTGTAGAGGAGGTAAGCCATATCATCCAGGTTCAGGTCATACACGTCAGTTCCATCTGGGATATGATGCTGGATATACTCATGTGTGTGGATATCGGTAAGTAACTGAATGCACTCGGGGGTGTTCTTTAGCCTAGATATTAGAACTCCCTTTTCTTTTTTTAAAATATAGGATAATCAGTTCTTAGAGAATCTTGAGGTCCCATTATTGAACACACCAATTTCGCTGACAGATGTTGTCGGATCACTGGTAATACCATATTCCAGGAATTCATTGATGAAGATTCCGATTCTGGGATTTAGCATTGAATTTACCTAGTCCTGCATTCCTCTCTAATTCATCTAGATCAGAAGGTAACGGAATAGAAATAAATATTTGTGTACCAAAGTATGTCAATGAAGAGGCAGGCTTTGAATTGTATAGATCTCCTGAGGAATATCTAGGCATAGGCATTATTCAGACATAATTAACAATAGCATGAAGCCACAGTGCATTATATTGCATACACTCAAATTATATATGTGAAGGAGGAAGGAAATAATGCAATAAATTGAGTAAGCATTGGTATATTCAAATATGGTTCTGGAATCTCGCACCCAACCATTGGCCTGAAGCACCATAGAATGCTAACCCCGTATTACGCCCATCAAATATGAGGGGGACTTTCAGTAGCTGTCGGACTTGACTAGGAGTTGGATCGGCAGAGCATTTCTTATGAGGCTTACCTATAAGTTAGATAAATTGGACATAGGATAGTTAGTTGCTTAGAGAACCTTTTAGAGTGGGACTTCAACAGCTACATCGGTTTTTGGATAATACCTTTTTACATCCCCTTCACCATATTTAGACCTAAATT
>JAATVS010000480.1 GCA_014523695.1 Nitrososphaerales archaeon TH5895 | reverse complement strand
TTAATGTTTGACATAGATAGAAAAGAAAGAAGAGATCGGGGTTCGACCTACAGGCAGGTCACGTCTAACCTGAACTAGTTTCCGCAGTAGCATTGCTTCCTGTTGTTGTTAGTGCCGGAGCAACTTGTAAGGCCATAATATGACCGTTATAGAGCATTTCATATATGAGCCCACCATAACCTGGTGTTACGAGTATACCTGGTGACATTGCTAGGAAGAAATCCGATTCCGCAAGTATACTCCCTGTGGCTACATCACGCCTTACGATCTGTTCTGTATAGGTATAGTCTGCTCCTTGTGCCCCTTGTTCTAATTGTTGATGGGTTGCGTTGGGGTTAATATTGGTTGAAACTAGGACTCGCTGGTCAGGTGGACCAATAAGTGTGAGGAAACTAATCGTTCTCTGATCCACTGGTCCCCCCCATGCGACAGACATATTACCATCCTGGGTAAAGCCTACTGCAACCACCTTGCCTGGTAGGTAGTCCATTGCATAGATCCTGTTGTTAAGCAAGTCAACAGACAACATAAAGGGGATAAAACTCTTCTGTCCATGTTCTAGAGGGATCGGGTTAATCCTGACTATCTGGTTCGGGTCAGCATGAGAGATGGAAACCACGCTCAGTGACACATTGGTAGGTGCACCGCCATTAGTTAGCCCTATAACCCAATCACCCATGATAGCAGGAGCCGGTGCAAGCGTCTGGCCTGGTAGCGGAAGGAACTGGTCCCCAATTAGTATCAAGGGTGAGGTTCTGACAATTCCATTCATAGCGGAAAGCTTTAGCTGTGCCAAATAGATAGAGGTAGTCTTTATCTTGGAACTGAGTGACTGTGTTGTGGCCTCCAATCTCAGGAAGTTGTTCCCAATCTAGTACTTTAAACGTCCTAGGTTCGACTGTGGCTACGACCGAGGAAGCGGCCTATGCAGCAAGTGCGAAAGAGAAAGGTGGGCAACATGTCCATGGTTGGGTAAATGTTACCTTAGTTAAGGCAGCTGCTCAGATAGAAAAGTAAGCCAGTACCTTGGTAGTGCTAATTTATTATATTCTGACTCTGTGCTGTATATACCGGAACAAAATCGTCTAATTTTCATTCCATTGTACTATGCAGATATCCCCCTCTGACGAAGGACTCTCCTGGGAGCACCGTGGTAATAGATGTCCCGGTTTCCTCCGTAGAGCATCACGAAGAAGAGTAGGAGAATACAACCCATTTCATTTTTACATTCCATTTTATATGGCAAGATGAAGCAGAAGTAGGATCGCTATTGCCTGAATATTATAGGTAGGTCACTGTAGCTCTTTATAACGAAGAGTAACGAAATAGAATACTCATGAAAGGATTAAGTGCCGATATTCTCTATGCTTTACCTGTCGTATGCTTGTCGCTGTTCTTAATTCTAATTTTTTTTGAAAATCTCTTTGAAATCTATTCCCTGTTTGCTGTAATTGGCCAATCCCCAATGTCTGCTATATTGACGGATCCAGCAATGTCTGAGCCCCAGTCAGTATCACAGTCCAATACTATCAATTCAACCAACACTGCTACCAGGTCGACCAATACATCTGAGAACAAAACAGAAGGAATTGAAGCAGCAGGAGATGATGATATCTTCGGAATAACCAAAATTTATCCTACAAAGGTTGGGGCCAGAGAATGGTTTTTGAATATGAGCGATCCAAAGAATAGTTCAAACTTCTTTATTACGGAAAATCTAAACCTCTCTAAGCGCTCGGACGGATCTTGGAGGATAAACGCAAGTCATGTAAGAATGGTTGTTAATACATCCGAGGGTCAAGAGAAATGGAAAAATGTTGAAATCACAGGATACGTACGATTGTCACACCTGCTTAATAGGAATGTTTCGGATACTGACATCTCTAATGGTTTGAACACATCAGGTGAGGATGAAATTGACGATTTAGTATTCATTTCGAGAAGTGGGAGACATAGTTCAGAAGTACCTTGCGAGGGCACTGCTTACAATGCGGGACTTCATACCGATGGATCTATTGGTTGGAAAAAAGAGATATGGCATACGGGTGGTTATACGGAGGAGCGTGCAAGACATAAGCTTGCAGAATCTTATTTGAATCAGTGGGTGGGTTTGAAGGCTGTAGTGTATAATATCATGAGGGACAATGAAACTAGTGGGGTGAAACTGGAGATGTATATAGACGGTTCAAATATTAACAACTGGACCGAAGTATCAGACATAACAGATAGGGGAGGATGGTATACTAAATCAAACAATACCGAGTTCTTTAGTGCTGGCTGTGGTAGGGCCAGAGATCATGTTATTATCGATGGAGGACCGAACGTCATTTTTCGAACAGACAATACCATGTTGGATTTCAAGAATCTGAGTGTAAGAGAGATTCAACCTTCATCTCCTCAGTTGTTCGCAAATACAAATTTGAGCAATGTGTTTAAATTAGAATAAAACCTTGTCATGATTTTGATGTCTGGAATGTCTAATTATGTATGAAGACAAGAAACAAGCTAATTACACATGTGTCAAATCGCATTATCTGAAATGACATGATCGATATCTCGCCTTCAGCCATCTTCATCAAATCATCCCGGTAAAGTCCCTTAATATCAGGCAGAAGTATCATAGTAGAAAGTCTTCTATTCCATTCGCTACTCGTGAATTGATATACTCCTCGAAGAATTTGGCTCTTCGGCTGAAGTCCTTACCAAAATCGAGGAAAACTCTGGTGTCTTTATCTCCCAAAAGAATCTTGTTGCCACCTATTTCATTTATCCCGCCATAGGAGACTTAAGCTGTAATAAATCAACGAAAATCATAAATGTATTGACACATTCCTGTTCTGCACTATCGTAGCCCCAGAACAACTTCACTCTTCTAGTAGAATATGCATGGCTCGGCTACGATTGGAAGACCAAGATAGATGTCAAGGGTGTGAGTTGCTTTCAATCTGATATTGATGTCGATTTATAAGCGGATTGAATATGTATCTATAGCTAATCCAGAATTCATCCCACTCTTTGCCACAATAGTTACATCGAGATACTTGATAGGACAAACTATCGTTGGTATGATATATTGGAATGATTGTTATATTATCTAATTTGCACATACCGTGTTCAGCTTTGGAAGTAGTATGGTCAGAATGCCTACCCAGTATTACCCGGCTCATGCCTAGTATATAGATCTGTAGGATCAGTTTTATTTAACACTTCTTACAAAAAATTAGAATATAGATTTAAAAATATGATTTATCATTATTATTATCATAATTCTCTGATAGGTTATTCTAAAAGAAGGTACAGACGGAGTTTGTAATTATACTCTTACTAATTAAGTAGTCACGAGTCGTTCTTTTCTTGCATCAAACTTACTATTCATTATTGCCAGATGTCTCACCATCACTGTTACTGTCTGATTCGCCTTCTCCATCTCCAGAATCATTACCATTATTTGTACTTCCTTCTTCTTCTCCATCTCCATTGCTACCAGTGTTGTTTTCACTTGAATCTTCTGCTCCTTCGGTTAT
>JAATVS010000479.1 GCA_014523695.1 Nitrososphaerales archaeon TH5895 | reverse complement strand
GTTCAACCTCGTTAATTCTACTGCCTTTTCATCGAAATCAATCGCATAGACGACCCCTCCTCTGATCTGATTGCAGATTTCAACGGTCAGGCTACCGCTACCACAGCCAACATCAATGGCAGAAAAGCCTTTCTTTAGCCTCAACTTGGAGATTGTTAGCGCTCTAACTTCTTCCTTTGTTATAGGAACCTGCTCAGATCTCTCGAACAGCTCATCCGGGATCCCTGGGGTATCAAATTCCCAATGCAATTTGCCAAAACTTTGGCAACTTCCCTTATTTTAACCTGCGAGACCCTGATGTAATCCTGTATAAACAAAGATCATAAACATCAAAAGGAGGAAGATAAAGGGAAAAATGCCGTTAGTTGCAAGCTTCTTCCTTTGTGTTTTTTGAACTGTCCGACCAATTTTTCTAGATAAACCGTACGATAGCAAATAAAAGAACAAACCGATAAGGATGACAATGCCTATTGTCGTCCCTTGATCGGTACCTGGTGTTATTATTAGGCCTGCCATGATTCCCCCAATGACACCAAGAACTGCACGCAAATAATAAATTCTATCGAACATGTCCAATCTATCGACGATGTACAATGCGATTATTACAGTCTTGAAGCACCCTGGTTTAATTCCTTACGGTTAGCGTGGAAAAGTGTTATAATTGGTTGTTGATAGAGTCACGATGAAGAGCATGGAACTATCGGGTCTCGAGTTGCACTGCCTAATTGAAGATATCAATCATAAACTAAATCAAGGATATTACGTAGGCAGTATATCCAGTATTTCAAGAAATTCATTTTCCCTGAAAATGCGCCATCCTAATCTCCCTGATGTTATTTTGCTTCTTTCTACAACTGGAATATGGATCACAAAGATGAACTTCCGTACTTTCGAAGACAGTCCCATTATTAGTAGTATGAAATCAGAAATAGAGAGAGCAAAGTTAGAGAGCATAGAACAGGTAGGAGATGAGCGTGTAGCCTACCTCAAGTTTAGACACCTTGATGGCCGTTTGAGAGTCCTAGTTGCAGAATTCTTTCGTAAGGGAAACGTAATAGTATGCGACGAAAATAATATGATAATTACAATTCTAAATCCTGTTGAGGTTAGACATAGAATACTTAGAACAGGTATGATTTACCAGTCACCTCCACCACGAGGCATTAACATATTTGATCTCTCATTCGGTGATTTATTGGATTTGCGTGACAAGGAGCTGGACCAGAACATGGAGGTTGAGAAGTGGCTTGGCAGGAATGTTTCGCTATCTAAAAAATACACCGAAGAAATAGTTACCAGGGCCAAAATGAAGCACAGGAAACTAAGTGATACAACCAATGAAGACATAGAAATACTCTTTGAATTGACAAGAAAGCTTGTATTTGACGTATGTTCACCATCGACACATACACCATTTGTGGTTTTAGACAATACTGGTCGTCCGACAAATGTAATACCCTTTCGATTGGAATCAATCTCAGAGGAAGCAGCATATGTTCCCTATGAGACTCTGATGGAAGCTGTGGATGCTATTTTTGGTGAACTATTAAAGGAAGAGGGTTCAGGCACGCGTACAGTTGAATTAGATAACAAAATTGCTGTTCTAGAACATGACTACGATCAACAGAATAAAGCCGAGACGGAAGTGATTGAGAAGTCTAATGCAATCAGGAAGCTGGCACAGGAACTGATGACCCTTTCTAATGTTATGACTGATATCCAAGACAAATCCTTATCTTCAGTTCTGGAAAAAAATTCCTCGAAGATCGTTACCATTGCCGGCAGAAAATTTCTTGAAATAGTCGATGAATCTATACCTTTCGATCCTCGCCTGCCAAGAACTTCCTCGTTGTTGTTTGACAGAGCAAAGGAATTGGAAAGGGGTTGTCAATCAATTAGAAATGCCAAATCTAAACTCGTTGAACAAATGCAAGACCTACGAAGAAAAGCTGACGTATTACAAAAGAAAGCAGCAGTAAAACTTCAAGTTGAAAAAGAGTGGTTTGAAAGATACAGGTGGTTTATAGGCAGTGAGGGGCTTTTGTGCATCGGAGGAAGAGATGCCTCATCAAATTCCGCAATTATACGGAAGCATTTAACGGATCAGGATTTGGTATTTCATGCCGAAGTCCATGGATCGCCATTCTTTGTCGTCAAGAATGTACCAAGCAATGGTGCCGAACAAATCAACCCAAGTCTTTCGGAAGCAGCTCAGGCAACGGTATCGTTTAGTAGGGCTTGGAAGGACGGATTGTCAGTTGCTGACGCTTATTGGGTCTTTCCAGAACAGGTAAAGAAAGGAGCTCCCACCGGACAATTTCTTCCTAAAGGTTCCTTTGTAATACAAGGAAAGAGGAACTTTGTCAAGGGGATTGAGATTAAGCTGGCATTGGGTGTTATCGTCTTAGAAAAAAAATATGCCTTGATGTGTGGTCCTCAGGAAGCAGTAAAAAAGAAATCTATCGCATATTGTGTATTATTACCAGGTGGAAATGATCCAACCAGTATGGCTAAAAAGTTTAAACAGGAGATGGTGGGCTCATGCTCTAACATTTCTGAAGACTTCAAGGACCTCTTAGAGTATCTCAAGTCGCTTTCAATGGACGAGATTATAAAGGCCATTCCTCACGGCCAATCAAAGATACTAATTACAAAAAAAGGCGATCTGCTAGCCCGAGCGGTGGGAGAAGTGCATTCTTGAAAACGTTATACATGTCATAACAACTCAAATCTGCAAATTGACAGTTCTCAGTCCCAGCAAAGTAATTAAGTAAATCATAGTCTTCATCTATTGTGGCCGAAAGGGATTCCATAAGCAAGCACCGGGATGCAAATATGACTACTAGGGTTCTTGTGAGGGATATCATGAATAGTACAGTTGTGTCTTGTCATCCAGACGACTCCGTAAATGAAATCGCGAAGAGAATGAATGACGAGAAAATAGGCAGCATAGTCATCATGAGGAATGAAAATCCGGTAGGAATTGTTACAGATTGGGACATAGTAACAACTACGGTTGTTCAGGATGTCAAACCTAGTATGAAGAAAGGATCGGACATTATGAAGCAGCTTCATACTATTGAAGGAGAAGAGAGCGTTACCGAAGCAGCTAGGCAGCTAAGGCAAAAGAACATCAAAAGGTTGGGTGTGGTCTACAAAGGAAGGCTGGTAGGCATAATATCTGCGTCAGACGTTATCGCCGTCACTCCAGAATTGGTGGATGTTGTGTCCGAGAAGGCTTCGCTGATCAGAGGGGAAATTGGTCGGCCCATAGGCAATGTATCAGGATATTGTGATGAATGTGGCGAGTGGTCTGATCTATTGCAGTACGTTCAAGGAACTTTCACATGTGAAGAGT
>JAATVS010000078.1 GCA_014523695.1 Nitrososphaerales archaeon TH5895 | reverse complement strand
CTATTGCTATCCATTCATACTGATCATGTTCTCTGCTAAGCCTTATTTCCTTACTCTTTGATTGGAAAAGGTATGGATGAATCTTGTATGAAGTATTCGGATTCTCAGGATCGATAGCTAGAAGTGCATCGCCCGATCTCACCAATTGTACGTCATCATTTTCCAAACCTGTTTCTTCTTTGATTTCTATGATAGCTTGTCTTAGTGGTTCGTTATTTTCTAAATAGCCGCTCACAGCCCCCCATTTCTCCTTCATTGTTTTCACGCTAGTGCTTCGTCTAAGGATTAATATTTGATTATTAAATTGCAAAAATGCTGTTACAACATCGATCCTAGTCAGGTTTGGCATTCTTGTGTCAACACTCTGAGGAAGAGATACCTATTAACATTGTCGAAGAGTATACATTCAAACCTAAACTATCAATACGCGAAGCCGGTCGCCACATATCCACTACTTTCATCTGCCATTCTCTTGGGTAAATCTAGATCTCATAACATCAGACCGGGTATGGTAAAACCACTCTTCGAGCCTCAGAGAGGAGATTAGCTCGTTCATATCCTGATCACTTCGAGATCAGTTTTCTCAATAGTATCCATAATACGCTTTTTATTATTTCCAAGTCCCTTCCAATCCAAAAGAACGTGGGTTACCCTTTCGGTACTTCTGGCCATCATTTGCTGAAGCATCTGGTCGTCAATAAATTGCAGATTGTTCTTCGTCACAATGTACGCTATAGAAAAATCTGTTTCGTGAAGTATTTTGTTTAATTTTTCAGGGTAATGCGTTCCACCTAGAGCCAAGGCTACTCTACTTGAACCTCTTAAATCAAACGAAGAAATCTCTAAAAAGCTATTGCAAACTACTCGGGCTGCGTTCGAGTCCCTCCATTGTACTGGTCCAGAACCTATTTCGACAAAAAGAATGGGCCCTTCAAGGGATGTAGGGCCGTGATGTGTAGCCTCTAAGGTAATTTGATAGTCACGCACAGAGTTACGATTTCGATATGATTCATTAAGATATGCCTTTAACATGGAAGGACTGGCCATTCCTAATTCATTTGGCTTACCACCATACAAATTATCATGAGAAAAGTTACCCGTTGAATGACACGTAAGAGAGGATATTCCACTTGCTGACCTATGTCTTGAAAGAAAGACGAATGAAGTTGGTCGTTCACTAACATTGTAATCCTCAAGGAAGAGCAGATCCTTATCTGTTAAGTAGAGTTTGACGTTCCGATATTTGCTTGATTCATAGACCAGAGGATCGCTGCTAGTCATCTGAAAATCTTTGTTAAATGTCAAGAAATTTACCATGTTCATCCCTGCTTCATCTTTTGAGGATGCAATTAGCGAAATATTTTCTCTCACGAGGAGGGTGGAAGAGAACCTACTATAAATTCGCTAGCTAGAGACGGTGGCAGATGGTCATGGGTGCAATTTGCGTGAATGATCTACGCATCCTAGATTCTAAAGGCCTAAAATTGACGAATCTGCACCAGTAAATGCAACGTAAACTTATAAATTGCAACAATATATCGTAGATACATTCGCTAAATGGATGCTAACTTACTTGACATTAATCGTAATTTAGAAAGGGAGAATGTAGGGCGTGGTGGTAATTCTACTAGTGTAACTGAAGATACCAACCTCGCAAGCACTACCTCAGATGGCTTTGAGGATAACACACCTAACAACACACAGGAAAGCAAGGCAATAAATGAATCTATCCCAGCCCAAGCTATCGACAAGACAAATAAGCCCTCGACAGAAGATGACATACAGACCAAATTTTTTGCCATCAGGATAACAGGTGGTCAGGAACGCGTTGTTGCCAACATCTTACACACGAAGATTACCACAAAGAAATTGAAAATTTTTTCGATTTTGGCACTGGAAAACTTTAAAGGCTACATTATTGTCGAAGCACCTGATGCAAATATAGCATATGAAGCACTGAGCGGCGTAAGACATGTTAGAGGACAGATACGTGGGGAATTGCCCTTTAAGGATATAGAAGGCTATCTTGTGAAGAAACCTGTAGTTACTGATCTGAGCATAGACAATATGGTAGAGGTGGTAGCAGGGCCGTTCAAATCAATGAAAGCAAAGGTGATCAGAGTTGACCATGAGAAGCAGGAAGCAACAGTAGTTCTACTTGATTCACCATATCAAATTCCAGTGACCGTTGATGCAAATTTTCTCCGAAAATTGCTTCAGTAGGGCGAATCGGCCACATACCAGACGAATCATTAAGATTTCTGGTTGAGTAAATAGACCTTATGGAATAATATAATCAGTTTATATTCAGGTTACCCTTTTGTTCCGAAGTATGGGAGAAAAGAAAAGTATTTCGGCCCTTGTAAGCGGTGGAGAAGCCAGCGCAGGTCCTCCTCTGGGCCCGTCGTTAGGCCCGATGGGGCTTAACGTTTTGCAAGTTGTGAATACCATTAACGAAAAAACCCGTGACTTTCCAGGCATGAAGGTACCCGTCAAAGTCGAAGTCGATACCGAAACGAAGCAGTTCACTGTAGAAGTAGGAATACCTCCGACTGCGGCTCTAATTGCAAAAGAAGGTGGATTTACCAAGGGATCTGGAACTTCAGGAAGTAATTATGTGGGAGATCTCCCTATAGAAAAAGTTGTAAAAATAGCAAAAATGAAACTCGAAGCCTCCTATGCGATTGATATTAAAGGAATTACTAAAGAGGTAATAGGATCCTGCTTGAGTATGGGAGTAAAAGTAGATGGAAAACTCGCGAAAGATGTTTACAAAGAGATCTCCAGTGGAAATTATGATGATAAGCTTGTTTAGCATAGTTTCCATGGGGCCAAGATGATTTGCGACAAAACAACTACATTTGCATGTATAACTAAATAATAGCTACTTCTTTTTTGTGGCTGTTGGTTTCGAAACATACACATCAGAATCTGCTACAACAGAATAGCTCTTTCCCTTGTGGGTTTGTAGTTTATCTACGATAGCCAGTCCGAAACTTGCGCCAGAATTGCTAGTGATATCTTTTGGTTCAGCCAAGCCTCTTCCTATCGCTATAACCCGACCCTCTGTATCGTAAAGTGTGGCAATGGCAATTGAGTTATTCGCACTAATGGGCCCAGAATTGAATATGACACCATTGATAAAATAAAATCCCAAAATATCTTGTCTGGATGAGTCTATCCTAATTTTGAGATCTATGGGCTGAGATCTGGTTTCCGTTCCATTTACATATAGTTTGAAGTCCTTTACCTCATCGACGGTCTTCGGGTCTATGAAAAGAACTTCGAAGGGAGATGTAAAACCTGGATTGATGGTTCTCAATTCAGCAGATCTTTTGTATTCATTTATAATTTCGCCTTCGGAATCAAGGAATATGACCCCCGCTGTGACATTTGTCATAGATTTATTTCCAATGTTCTTCAATTCCCCAAAAACATGCATGATCTTATTTTCATCCACGTAGCTTGAAACATGATTTATTTGGAAATTATCTTGAAGGCTAGAGTATGAGTTGAGCGTAGTAAAACACATGAAAAATAAAAAAAGAATTCCGAATAAGAGTATCTTCCCCTTCATGCAATCGCACTCAAAAATAACAAGGGGGTATCTAAAAAAGGCTTCATGCAATTATTGCTTTCTAACAATACTAATTACAATCAACAGAGCCTATCTGAGTAATCCCGGCAAAGTAACCAATCACCCCATTACGACATCTAACTTGTTGACTATAACGAATGTAAAGGTATCTGCATTGCATTCGTACGACGTCGACGGTTGAAATAACTTTGTTCATCATAAGATAAATAAAGGAACATCCCCTTAAGGATTCAAGACGGGGATATGGACGACAGAGCGACTGATCACGGAGATAACGAGAATTTTGTCAATGACGACGAAGATGATGTAGCCAACACTGCAAGGGCTAATTTGTTGACATTAATGGACACATTCATTCAACAAATCCTTAATATTAGGACAACATTATTAGGTGTTTCAATCTCTGCTTTAATCCTAGCTCCCATTGCTATAGGTCTCTCTGTGTACTTGATAAGACATCCATCTTTCTTTGCAATTCTTGAAATAGAGAACGAATTTGGGACTGTATTAAGCGTGCTATTAGTTTCCGTTATTGTAATTTCTTGTGTCTGGCTCTATGCAGGAATAAAGCAATATAAAAAGATCGGCTCATGGAGTAGTCGATACAAAGCCTACCTTAATGAGAAAAGTGAGATTAATCGGAAGATTTCATCTCAGTTTGGGTTAGAATAGATTGTAATACATCGGATATAGGGATATACACCGGGGGTATTATTTTTGCCTCAGATTTCTTTTAATCAAAAAATTAAGGCTCAGGTGCACATTGTCTTCTTTTGGTTACATTGAATTAGGTTTAGACCCACTCTGATTTTTTCTTCGCGGAAACATTTTTTCATAAGGGGCGAGTATAGTATTAAAAAAACCTATACCCTCAGAAGTGGTCATATAAACGCTAATCGATTTCTTACCAATCAATCTTTCCTTTCTCGTAATAAGATTGTTGGATTCCATTTCATCGAGAATCACTTTATGTTTCTTGAGGTTGAGACCACAGAAACTTATCAACGCTGTCTGGTTCAATTCCCCATATTCTGCCAGTTTCAGGATAATATCTTCGACAATGTAGATCCTGTCTCTGTATGATACTGTAGAACCAGACAACTCTACTCACTCGATGCTCTCAATTAGGTATATAGGTTATCCCATCTTAATCCCAAGCAGGTTTTTTTCAATATATAGCGATAGTCTCTCAAATAAACCCGACAATCTGATCCGGAAGTCATTAGCTGAGTTTGCTCTGATTTACTTGCAACGACATTAATCTGATTGCCAAATAAACACTTTAGAGCCATGAAATATTTGCAAATCTATTTCTGGCCGAGAATACTAACTTGAGCAAGAAATGCAGTGAGCTGGATATCGGCATGTGCTCCGATACTCAACCTATAGTCATACTCTGCCATAAGCTCAGCAAATTTTCCTGGATCACTTAATTTCATTGAGAAAGCTTCTTGGGCCACATATTTTAAAAAGTCCTTTTCAGACATGCCATACACTTGGGTCAACTCCAATAACATTACTCTGGCTTCATTAAACTTACCTGCAAGGGCGAGCTTTATGACCTCGCCTACTTTTGCTCTCCCTGATAACCCGATAGACATTTCCACCTTTTCAGATGATATGCTTTTATTAGTCGCTGCAGATTGCAAAATATTGATGGAATGGCGAAGATCTCCTAAAGTAGAATCGTAGATTCTAGAGAGTGCTTTAACATCGAATTCTATTCCTTCCTGTCTACAAATTTCTGATAAATGATTCACTACCTCCTGCTTGGGTAATCTCGTAAAGCGAAATATTACACATCGACTTTGTATCGGTTCTATTAGTTGGGAAAGATAATTGCAAATAATGATAAAACGTGTGGTCCGTGAACTATCCTCCATAATTCTTCTCAATGCAGTCTGAGCTTCAGAGGTCATCTCGTCAGCTTCATCAAGAATTATAATGCGATATGGCCTATCATTGCTTTCCGTGGTACTTGAGAATTTCATGACTGCCGCGAACTCCTTGACACGTTCACGGACCATCTTTATACCTCGTTCGTCTGAGGCATTCAACTCAAGGGTATCCCTTCTCCAATTTTCCCCTAACAATTCTTTGGCAATACACAAGGCTGCCGTTGTCTTGCCGACTCCCGCTGGACCTGCAAATATGAAATGAGGTATTTCATTAGGCTTCTGAATTAGATTCTGAAGTCCTCTGATAACATCATTTTGATCTGCTATCTGTTCTAGAGTAGACGGACGGTATTTCTCTACCCACATTAAACTTGATATAATTTGATGCTTACTTGGCATGAACTTTTAAGCAGATTGTTGAATGCAGAAAACAGAATATTAGCATTACTATCACAAATCGGTTATTTTGATTGATTGATATGACGTCGGTAGACTGAGATGAGATAGGATCCCACGTATATATTAGACTGTTTTCTTCCGCATCTAGGAAAATTGCTTCTTGGTTTTACCCTGCAGACAAGTCTGTAAACCATCTGAACAAGTATTTCTAACTGGATCGAACATGCAATTACAACAGTCCTTTATTAACGAGTCTGCCCGCCTCTACCATTGATCATCGTTGTGGGATGCAAGGGAACGAGATAAGCCTCAAAAAGTAGATGTTGTTAGAAGGATTTGAATATTATTATTATTATTATTATTATTATTATTATTATTATTATTATTCGTAGAAACATGCCTTTCATTTTGCATGGATGGTGGAGCCCAAAATATCCATAGGTGATGGTAACAAAAATATTGTAATGGAGATTTTTACCAATTGT
>JAATVS010000077.1 GCA_014523695.1 Nitrososphaerales archaeon TH5895 | reverse complement strand
TGGAAGGAGGACACCCACAACCGTCCTTACTTTCATTCATGGTTATACTCTCGTATTTGTAGTCGCCTAATATGTCTATACCATATTAAGATCCTATTAATTCGGTTAGTTCTCTAACCGCTCTGAATACAGTGAATAAGTTCTTGGCAAAGGCATTAACAATAGTGATCAGGCATTATCACAACTAATTTCCGAATCAAAAGAGAAAGTAGGTATCGATCTTGAACTTAATACAATATTTACCAAAGCAGTTATAACAAAAAAGAAACACTATTTTGGTGTTACTGAGAAGGGAAATATAATCATAAAGGGAATGGAAGGGAAAAAGAACGATAGACCACAATGGGTGAATGAGATTTTTAGTGAATTCCTAAGAATGGTATTACTCAATAATGATGCATCTTCTCCCGTAGAATACCTTAAAGAATCAATATTAAATCTTGAGGAAAAGAAATTAGACCCAGAAACTTTAAAGATTGGGCTGGAACTGTCCAAAGACCCTGCGGATTATGAAGTTAATAACATTCAGAAGAAGATTGGTCCTCGACTTGGTGCAAGGGCTGGGGATCTTATCTATTATTACAAATCTGACAATCGCGATGGAGCATCATTAGATTCACAAGACATCAGTGTAAAAAAATATAAAATGATGTTATGGCAAGTGGTGAAGGACGTTCTAGAGATATTGAATTGCGATCTAAATGCATTAGAACAAGAGCTTCGTCTGTCAAACAAAATCAGCGGCACGATACCTATTGGCAACGAGCAATCTGGAGACCATGCCATGTAGAGCTATCAATTAGAATTTAATATACATGAATTGATACGGCCACAGGACAAAGCCTTCTAGTGGCGTGGTCGATAATTACTTTCCTTTCCCTACTGGAAAGTGAGCCAATTTGTCAGGAGGTGAGAAAATAGAAATGATGAACGGAAAATATAGTGAACAAGAAATAAGCAACATCAATGAGATAGAGCAGCAACTTAACAGGGATAGTCAATACATAACTATAGCAATAGGAAATAGTAGAATTCTTAGATTCATAACAGAAAGGAAAATAGAAGAAGTAGAAAAAACTTACAATGGACAAGCAATAAAGAAAATACGATTTATCGTAGCCGATCCAAATGAGGAGAGTAAATCAGAGAAGTACTTTGATGTGGGCAAAAGATCTGCTAGATTAATCATAGCCAAACTCAAGGAAGGGTTTAACCTCCTTAAGATAGAAAGGATCGGTTCAGGAAAAGAAACACTGTACATACCAACACAAATATCAATAAATTAAATAGACTCCCCCCATTTTTTTCTAGTTATTTGGACCTCAAACCATTTTGTTTATATTGATATCCGATGGAGGTTTAGTGGCAACCATAATAAGAAAGGGAAGTTTTAATTCCACTCTTCTACCCTATACTTTAAATTTGCATTAACTATCATCATCTGGCCATCTTGTGGCATTCTTCTGTGCATCTTCTATATGCTTCAGCACATTGCTGACAATGATCCATTTGACTATGTTTTCCACAATCTTGGGCACGTGCATTGCATATGTCAGCACATACATTACAGATCTGTTTTGCAAATTCACCATCCATTGACATAACTTTTGATGCAGTATAGCATATACTAGCACATTCCCAATTTAGCTGAATGCAACGTTGTAGCATCTTCACATCCTGTTCTCTGAGACAAGAAGTAGCGCAGAATTCACATGATTCAGCACAGGCATTGCATGCTTCTATACAGTCCCCGATATTTTTGGTTTTGAAGTAATTGCTTACTCATAATAGTATTGTTATCACAATATATTAAATGGTTGCACTTTACAAACGCGTTACTTGGCAGAGATACGGTGGAACTGGCATTGACAGAAATGGAGTTGGTCATTGTAATACTAATCAACCTGAATATGTAATACTTGTCACTCAAGTATCATCTTTATACATAAACGTTATCTTTAACTAACTTTCCTAGTTTAGCTAATGCATCCGAAAGCGGTTGCTGCGTACCATAGATAAATAATGTATGTTCTCCAGATTTATTGTCAGGCCAATATTCTCCAGGACAGTAATCACATGTAGCATAAGTAAAATTATATTCACTCAGAATATTAAATCCATCATTTTTAAAAGCCTCTTTATAATACTGAAGAGAACCAGGATGAGATATACCATCGTTATCCTCAGAATTCTCTACCTGATTGGTTGGTGTATAAAATCCACCCATTATGATATTACCATTAGATGTTTCGTTTTCTAAAACTGTTATCTTGGCCTCTTTTGTATCATAGGACTTGTCGACTATGTTATAAGTTCCTGGAGTGGGGAGTACTATAGGTTTAGAGCTGAGTGTATAATCTAATTGGCCAGTGCTATATACAGCATTTCCGCTACTATCCTGTATTTCAATTGTATGAGGATTAGGTGTATCCCATGGAGCGTCAGCATGTAGAAAAACTAGAGCAGTTCCATTTGGTACAGCTAGATTAGTAGGTACATAATATGAGTTCTTATCTGTAATCAGTTTATGTTGTTCATCAGACCAATTCTCGTGTGCTTCATTAGGAATTAAAATAACGAATGTTCCAACAGATGGTGGGACTATCATTGATTCTGATGAATGAACAACTTCTGCGGATGAGATGTTTGAGGCGGAAGTTGCACGGGTTAGACTTGGCGATTGGTAAATAACTAATGCGCAAACCAATATTATGAACCCAATAACGACTAATCTAGAAAACCGCATTGGTACCTAGTTGTTGGTGCCTAAGAATATAATTCTTTTTGAGATTCGCATGAATAATACTAGTCCATAATCACAATATACGATATATTGCTCCCAAGAAAATTTCAAGTATATTTTGTCCTAGAGGTTTGTCTCCACAAGAGTTCCGTGCTTTCCCACAGTACAACAACTGGTTGCACTTAGAAATGATTTTCGAGTATGTGAAGTTTGTTTGTTCTGATGCTGATCATAAATGATCAGTTGTCAAAAACCAATACCTTGTCCCAGCAAATTGTTGTCAATGAAGTAAGGCTGAATCCTTCTCCTCTAATTCTAGGAAATTAAATAAGAAAGATCTCAATTCGTATTGGTAAAACATCAAAAGAAGATATTCTGATTTGGCT
>JAATVS010000478.1 GCA_014523695.1 Nitrososphaerales archaeon TH5895 | reverse complement strand
TTCAAAAGGTACATCCGTGGGAAGCCTCTATTTAGCAATGTGGTAGCCTTGTCTGCCCATCCAGAACGCATTTGTAATTTCTTGTTATTACTAACCTATACGGCATATAAAAAGTTGAGCCAGATCTATAGCGTAGAAATTGCCTTAACGCACCCTCCGGTTATCGGAAGCACTATCCTTAATCATACTTCAAGGAAAAGAGGCTAACAAGAACCCGTGTATTGGATTTATTGCAGAACTAAGGAAGCGTAGGTTAGGAATAGAAGATAGAACCCTTATTCGAGATAAGCTGTTCATCGTGATGTCCCCACGATGAAGAATGTTATTGCAAATAATATTGTGTAGTAAGTTCAAAATATATGACGTGCTTCAGGGATCGGTCATTATTCGCATGTACAGTGCCGCATATGTCAATGTCGATATAGAGGTGGCATATACAAATATCTTTAGTTGTCATGTGTGTGCGATATAGGATTGGAATTTAGTTCATGTCAATGGATTTTGTAGAAGTTGAAAGAGCAAAGTCTCTTGCGTACTTTAAGCAAGTAGAGGAGATCTATCTAGCTTCATTTCCAGTTTCACAAATTAGGCCTACCAAGATGATTACACGTATGCTTGAATTCGACTCAAACTATCACCTTTTTGTGGTGAAACAACACGACTTCTTAGTGGGATTTTCCTTACTCTATGCTTTCAATGAATTAAATATTGCATTCCTCGATTTTATGGCAATAGATAAGAGGTATAGAGGCCGTAGTGTAGGTAGCGACTTATTCAAATATACTTTGAACGCGTCGAGGCATCTTGTGAGGAATTCCTTAGGGGTGATTTTTGAGATTCAACGCGAAAGCCCAAGAAGGCATGATAAGGAAGAATTCAGACAGAGAAGGATTAATTTCTACAGAAGACATGGTGCGAAAGCCTTTGAAAATATACACTATTTGCTACCAGACTTACATGGAGGCAAGCCCGAGGATATGTACCTAATGATGGTTCCGAATCGTGAAATTACTTCTCTTGAAAAGAGATTAGTGTTCCGCATAATAAGCAAGATTTATCTGACAATTTACCATTTTTGTTATGATTCAGATCTCACTGTTGATCATTTGCCCCCAAGGATTAGACTAATT
Organism: Nitrososphaerales archaeon TH5895; assembly: GCA_014523695.1. Classification (GTDB taxonomy): domain Archaea; phylum Thermoproteota; class Nitrososphaeria; order Nitrososphaerales; family Nitrososphaeraceae; genus TH5896. The sequence continues at coordinate 2,739 of JAATVS010000478.1, read as the reverse complement.
TGATTAAAATCTTACCATACAAATCATCTTTATATCATCTTTCGTCAATCTGAAGCTTGATAACTTCTCGCAATTTTTCGGAAACGGTCGCAAGAATCCGCGGGTCGTCAATGGGTGGCAGAATATAGTCTGAGTGCAAATGTTCTTGTTCGACTAGATCAGCGATGCCTTTAGCTACAGCCACTAGTAGATCCTCACTCAAAGTTCTAACTCGAAGATCCAATAGTACACGAAGCATAGACGGAAAAACAGAGACGTTGTTTATCTGGTTAGGAGAATCTGATCTCCCAGTTGCAACCACTTTTGCTCCACTAGCAAGAGCTTGTGAGGGAAAAATTTCTGGCTCAGGATTACTTAGGGCAAATATTATAGGATCATTATTCATGGTCTGCACCATTCTGCCATCAAGGATATTCGGCCTTCCTGATACACCAATGAAAACATCGGCCCCTGATAGTGCGTCTTCCAGAGATCCTTTCATATGCAGTGGATTTGTGATCGATCCTATTTCCTGCTTATACTTATTGTGCATTCCCTTTGGCCTATTCGGATAAATAATTCCGTGACTATCAATCACTAATATTTGGTTACATCCAACCTGCTTTAATATTTTTGAAATTCCGTAGCCGGCTGAGCCTGCGCCTGCTATTACGACTTTAACATCGCTAATGTGTTTGTTGACTAATTTTAATGCATTGAGCAGAGCTGCAAGGGCGATAATAGATGTTCCATGTCGATCATCGTGAAATACGGGAATAGGTAGTTCTTGTTGCAACCTTTCCACTATCTCTAAAACCTTGGGTGATTCAATATCTTCTATATTAATCGCACCAAACGTTGGCTCTACAGCCTTAACAAAACTGATAATTTCATCCTTGTCGGTGGCATTTAGACATAATGGATAAGCGTTTATGTCACCTAATAATTTAAACAGCACAGACTTTCCCTCCATTACGGGCAGGGCCCCATGTGGTCCAATGTTACCTAAACCTAAAACACGGGTACCATCACATACAATTGCCACATTATTCCACTTGGAAGTGTAATCGTATACGAGTTTCTTGTTACCGCTTATTGCTTCTGCCACGGCAGCGACGCCTGGAGTGTAAATCAATTCAAGGATCCCAAAATTGTCGACCTTCTTTCCATCATTACTTTTTTCATTAACTCCTTGATCTATATTACCTTCCGCGCCATTTGCGGAAGGGGGTCTTGTAAAATTTGCCGTTACTCTACTTTGGATCCCTATCTTCCCCTTTAGAATACGATGCAACGCAATTGCATCATCCTCGAGTGTCAAATTAATAGGATTTTGTGGTTCGTACCATATGGCTTTTTGTATTTGCTGCCGGATGTGGCCACCTTGTTGAATTTTAATTAGTCTATCTCTAGTCACGCTTTTAATACTCTTCTGTTTGTTGGTTCTGTAAACTTTCCATCAATAGGATATGCAAACCTATTCAGTTTGAAATCTCACTACCACTTTCGCTCAATAATTTCTATATTCTCATAGAGGGACGACCGATCTCAGTAAGGACACCACTAAAGTGGCTTCAATGCAAAATAGTAGCCTAACTCTAGACCTTTTAAGTAGTAGCATTGTGGCTAGAAGAGAATCGTTTGCAACTAGAAAATCCTGAAGGCCAATTCAAAAATTCTAATGATTTTCAGATTAGGACTTGAAACAATTGGACCATTTTGGGCAAGACGAATAGGGATGTTACATCTCATTACTTTTTCAAGTATCGTCAATAATTGCTTCTTAGTAGTGAATGGCCATTAAATGGATGCCAGTATACTTAGTCAAGTGAACGATTCTTTCTAAGAAACAGAAGTGGAAAATGATAGAAGTTCAAAACAAGATCATTAACCTCATCAGATTAATGATCAGAACTCTTTTACTGGTCTCCATTTGAGAACACTCAAGCTCCACCAAAAGAGACTATCACAAGATTGACGTTCCGCGAGATATGAAATTCAATGATCATCAATTTAACGGAGTGTCAATCTACAGACCGTCTGTCTGGATTTTGTCTTTACTCCATTTGATCTGCAAGAAGATAACTATTTTTTCATATACATGCGTAATTTGTTGGTGTGATGTTTTGCATCACTATTAATTCTCAATCTGCTGGCCCTTGATCCATCAAATTGATTGTTTTCTATATCAATGACGCAATTTTAGGGGACTGAACCTGACCTTCTTCCTGTGACGGTGAGTAGCAATATATCAATCAAAATCAATTGGCGATCGCATGTTAACAGCATGTCAATGCTTTATTCTCGGCACTACTGCATTTCATTCTCCTGCCTTTTCGTTATTTGAAGTCCTACAATAAAGCTAGCCGTGTCTTAGTTATTTAAGCTAATTGTTTTTAATAAGCGAAGGTTTTAATTTCAGAACAAGAGCTGCCCTACTTATATCACTTGGCCAGCTCTTCTTCTGGAGAGTCATCCACCCCTTCATATCGTCCTCAAGAACACCACTTGGTTCGCTCCCTGACCCTTCTAGATGTAGTAATGGTCGGGATTGCTGCCATGATCGGTGGTTCGATTTTTGTACTGACTGGGCCAGCAATCGGACTGGCCGGAAGCGCTGTAATAATCGCATTCATAATTAATGCAACGATAACGCTCTTCACAGCAATGGCATATGCTGAACTCGGGTCTGCAATGCCGGAAGCAGGTGGCGGATACCTTTGGGTGCGTGAAGGTCTTCCTCGCCCAAATGCTTTCATT
>JAATVS010000477.1 GCA_014523695.1 Nitrososphaerales archaeon TH5895 | reverse complement strand
ATGTTCAAGCATAAATGATGATGATATTGGAGGTAGAACTCCAATGGAACCGCCAACACCACCACCAGCACCATCCAGACCTGTCGAATTTGTAGATAGTAAAGTCATTGTTTCCGTGAGGTTGGGGAGAGCTTCTGATGCAAATTCAAGAATTGGGGCGTGCCAAATCCCAAACCCAACCATGAAAACGACCCCAAAAATAAGAACCGCCATCATTGCCCTTGGCTCTTTGACACGACTCATGTCAGGAGATTCTTCCATGTACATCTTGCGCATAATCCATGCATAATAGCCAAGAGACAACGCACTATTGAGGACACCGGCTATAGCAAGATACGGCCCCCATTCAACCAACGGACCGCTATCTATTGCTGCGCCAAATAATACGAGCTTGCTCCAAAAACCGTTCAGAGGAGGGAGACCGGCTAATGCTAACAACGAGATGGACAGGCAAATAGCAGTGATCGGCATTCTTCTGCCAAGGCCTCGGTACTTTTCCAAGCTATAGCCGACCAATACAACTGCCACACAGGCGGCGGCAATGAATGCAGTGGATTTCATGACTGCATGATTTATAATGTGAAATAGTGACCCTGTGAGGGCTTCTTGAGAGTAGGGCGCCACGGCCATGCCTATCAGAATATAGCCTGCTTGTGCAATGCTTGAGTATGCAAGCATCCTAGTAACACTTTTTTGCATAATCGCGGCTAAATTGCCCAAAGTCATTGTAAATACCGCTAATATCGCCAAAGTTACAGTCCAGTCGGCATTCAAGGCAAAAATCCCAAGAATAATGACTCGAATTGCCGCGGCAAATCCTGCCTTCTTTGTTCCGGCTGCTAGCAAAGCGCTGATAGTGGTGGGAGATCCCTCATATGTGTCTGGCAGCCACATATGAAATGGCACAAGACCCATCTTAAAGCCAAAACCAGCTATAAAGAGCCCTATAGCCAATAATCCGACTGGAACTAGATCAGGTCCAAGTGTAGCAAATGTAGTAACGGCTACCCCGATATTTGTTGATCCCGTAATGCCGTACACTAATCCAATGGCAAACACAAGGATAGCAGAGGATAGAGCCCCGAACATGAAATACTTGATAGCGGCCTCATTTGAAATGGGATCCCGCTTCGCAAAAGCGGCCAGAGCATAAGTAGGTATAGACATCAACTCCCATGCAACCAATAACATTACCAGATCTGTTGAATATCCAATGAGCACCATTCCGATACTTGACAACAATATTAGCGAATAGTAAGCCGCAGGATTTGCCCTCCCTTTCATATAAGTCCAGGATGAAGCAGTTACCACAATGGAGACAATTAGAAATGCGACTGCGAAAAATGAACCGAACATATCATCGGTGAGAACTTCATTACCAAATGCAACAGCTGGGAGAACTTCGCCACTTAGGACTCTAAAGATAACGATACCAATGGAAAGGACAAGCGCTCCAAAAGCAATCATGCTATATATCTTGTTATTGTTAGCACCTCGCTCCTTTCTTAATGCATCAAGGACTGGAATGCCAAGTCCAACGGCAGCAAGTATAGTTGTTACCAGAATTGGTGTAGATAGTATGTCTACCATTTTCTTTCTGCTTGCCTCCTCTTCTTTCTCTCCCTACCTATCTTCATATTAGAAGCAACATCACCAAAATCAAGATGCCCACTCCAAATACGAAGAGATAAGTTTGTGTAATTCCTGTCTGTCCCGCCTTTACTATTTTAGAAAACGATGCTGTAGAGAATTGCAAAGCTGGGTTGATACCATCTATAATTGTACTTTCAAAGTATCGCCATATTATTCTATAAACTGCCATGGGAATAACGACCGTTCCCCAATACAGGATCGAGTTAAGGTACCACCTATTGTACAAGAATCTCCAAATTGCAATGGTAACAAGATTTTTCGAGATAATCTCTGGATGGAGTTTCCTGCCAATGTAGAAAAGATATCCAAGGCCTCCACCAACCCCAAACGCTATCACCGAGGCAGCAACTGCCACATAGTTTATCTCAAATGTACCTTCTACTTCTCGTTCTTGTTGTTCTTCACTTCCACCTACAGGGCCTTGTTGACCTGTCATTACCGCACCCTGAGTTGATCCTACTTCCGGAATCCCAAACGAAGTATCCAAATACATGGCAAAGACGTGGTGAAGTTCCTCTTCAAATGGGATCCCGATAAGACCTATTGCGATAGTAGCTCCAGCCAATATTCCAAATGGCACCCACATGACTTTGCTTACCTCGTGCACGTGCTGACCCTTTGCATCCATTTCTTTAAGATGCTTACTCGGTTCTCCAAAGAAGGCCATCCCCAGCATCCTAAATGTATAAAATGCCGTCATCATTGCGACTATGACAGCTATTGCGAAAAGAGGTATAGCATAAGTATATCCAGATTCTAGCGTAGCAGCAAAAATTGAGTCTTTGCTCCAGAATCCAGACGTAACAAGAGGAGCACCTGCCAACGATAGGCCTGCTAGCAGCATAAAGATGTAAGTCTTTTTCATATGTTTTCTTACTCCACCCATATCGGTCAGGTACCTTGACCCAACAGCATGAAGCAATGCTCCTGCACCCATGAAAAGTGAGGCCTTGAATAATGCATGGCTAATCAGATGGAAAAAGCCAGCCGTATAACCGTCAACGAATTGAGTGGAGAGCCCAGCGATCCCAAGGGCCATCATCATGTAACCGATCTGGGAGCCCGTAGAATAGGCCAACACCTTTTTGATTTCTGGATTCACTAAGGCTTGTGTAGCCAACAAAAATCCAGTAATAGCTCCAACCCAGGCGACGACTTCAAAAAATTGAGCCATATTAAATGCAGCCAGAGCAAAGAAGAGTGGACCTATCCTTCCCACCAAAAAGACACCAGCCTTTACCATGGTTGCAGCATGGATCAGTGCGGAGACTGAAGTTGGCCCAGTCATAGCCTCTAAAAGCCATTCATTTAGTGGGAATTGAGCCGATTTTCCTATTGCCCCGCCGAATAGTAAAATTGCAGCCGGAACGAGCAAATTCTGGCTGTTCATCTCTGCAGCCCAACTCTGATCTTCAACGAGCTCCTTGAACCCAAACGTTCCCGCATAAGTAAAGATCAAAAACATCCCCGCAAGCATCATTATGTCCCCAGCTTTGGTCATTAGAAACGCCTTCATCCCAGCATGGGTTGGAGATGCCCACATTGGGATCCCCAATGCCATATGACGCTCTCTGCCAACGTAATCCTTCTTTTTGTCGTAGTACCAAAAGCCTATTAGAGCGTAAGATGCCAATCCAACACCCTCCCAACCAAAGAAAAGCATTAGCAAGTTATCCGAAAGAACGATTAGCTGCATCGATCCTATAAAGAATAACATAAAGAACCAATACCTTGTGAGGTCTCGCTCGCCATGCATGTAGCCTACAGAGTATACAATAATCAGAAATGATATCCAAGCCACGACGTTGGTTACAATTATAGCCAGAGGGTCTGCTAGAATTCCTGCCTCAAGATTTAATGCACTAATCCAATTGACTTGACTATGAACTTCCGAGTCGGTTAATGCAAGAGGTATGAGTGTGCTTGCGAGTATAGCACTTACTAGCGAGAAGGCTACTGCAGTATAGTTCAGAAGTTTTGGTTTGCTCCTGCGCAGAGCTGGAATTAAAGCCGCGCCTATAAACGGCAGCATCCATATTAGCCAGACATTTATTGCAATTCCCTCAAAACCCATGGCACCTGTTGCTGTTGTCATTTTAGGCTGAATCCCCTCCTCCTTCTGCTCCTGCTCCTGCTCCCGCTCTGCTCATCATATTGGGATGATAGTAGTAGTACAGTAAGGATTGCTGGAAAACAGCTAGCTGGCCAGGATTCTCTTCTAAGAACACATTCTGCAGCTCTGCTCCGTTGTTGTTCCCGCCTACATCTTGGCTCAGCTGTGAAGAAGTTTCATTCGGCAAGCCAGCCTCTGGGATTGGGAGTGGAAGAACCTCTGGAGTGCTTGAGAACATATTCGTAATATAACCAGTTATTGGAACCAGAAACACGTCAGGATAGACTCCCACGATTAAGGTCATCGCCGCTAAAAATGCCATTGTTGCCGTGATATATCTGTTTGAGTCCCTGACGTGGATCAGTTTCTCGGGAATCTTCCCAAAGAATATTCTCTTGTACATCCATAGAATGTATCCAGCAGTAAGTAAAGTTGCGACCAATCCTAGAGCAAATACAACTACTCGAAGAGTTTCAGCATGCTCTACGCCTGATTGAAGTGCACCGTTAAAGGTTATCCATTCAGCCATAAATCCACTAGTAGGAGGTATCCCTATAATGGTAAGACCACCGATCATCGCCAAAACTGCAGTATACGGCATCTTCCCGGCCAGCCCTCCCAATTGGCTCATGCTTCTTGTTCCTGTTTGCAGAATGATTGAGCCGGCCATCATGAAGAGCAATGCCTTTCCCAGGCCGTGGGAAACATACATCAAGGTCGCGCCACTAATACCCAAAACACTTTCAGATCCCAGGCCAAAGAGGATGTACCCCATCTGACTAATGCTAGAGTATGCAAGAACTCTTTTGATATCATCTTGCATCAAAGCCATTGCACCTCCATAGATCATTGTAACCAATCCCCAGAGGTTAATGTATATGCTGTATTGTGTATAATCACCGGTCAATAGATCCATCCATAACCTGAGAAGACCATATGCACCAATGCCTATCATCGCAGGCGATAACAGAGCCGAAATAGGGGTAGGAGCTTCAGAGTGCGCATAGGGAAGCCAAATATGAAGGCCAAATGCGGCAAGCTTCACCCCTAAACCAATTACTAATGAGAAGATTATTAACGAAATCCATTCTGCTGGGATCTTGCTTGCATTCTCTTTTACAGTAACATAATCAAATCCGCCTGCAAAAAAGCCCATCGCCAGAAGGCCTAAGAGTAGAATCACAGCACCAACATGTGTCCAGAAGAAGAACATTAGAGCTATTCTTCGTCTTGCACCGTATCCGTAGAATGCTACCATGAAAAAGGCTGGAACCAGCATCAGTTCAAAAAAGACGTAAAACTCGATGAGGTTAGTAGCGAGGACCGTGCCCAACATTCCCATTGAAAATGTGAGGTAGAGTGCAAAGTACAGGCCCGTTTGTGTCCTTACATAACTTTCCTTTTGAACCAGAGTCGTCATTTGAGACGTAGTTTCGATATTCGTTCTTGTCGAGGGAGAGGTGGAGGAAGAGGAAGATGAACCAGAGAAAGCATGCTCCGACCCACTCCCTGAATTGGTCGGTCGACTACCATGTTCAGAATTATGCCCGCCGCCAAATTGTGCGTCAGCATCCTCCTGGATCTTGTGCAACATGTAAGGTTTCGAATATAAAGCAAGTACAGTACATAAAATGTAGATTATTATGGCAAATGGTATACTAAGGCCATCTAATCTAAGACCAAAGTTTCCGAACTGGCTCCATGAGAAAGATTCTTCGTGAATAGGATTATCTTTATCAATTGATAAAATGGGAGCTAGGAGAAAACAAGTAGAAATTGCCAGTACTCCAAATGAGAACCAAGTAACCAGCTGAATTCCTTTCTTTCTACCCAATATAAAGGCCACAGGAGAAAGAAGAAGAGGTAGAAATATTGCAGCCATTAAATAATAAGATTCTGCCATCTTTCTTGTTACCCTCTTAATGACTTGAACTCTTCAACATCGATTTCTT
>JAATVS010000476.1 GCA_014523695.1 Nitrososphaerales archaeon TH5895 | reverse complement strand
CGAAGCTACGACAAATGATTCGAAAATCCTTCTTAGATCAATCTAGATTACTTGATAGTGTAGGTTCCGCAGAAATGGAGCAGCAGACTTTAGGTAAGATTCCAAAGATAGTGAAGGAACAGCAACAGTCGCTGATAGAAAATACTGAAGTACAGTCATCAGTTGACGAAGCGGAAATGAAGAGATATTTAGAAGAAGTAATACAAGAAGTTCATAATCAAAGAAAGGATTAGAAAGGCTAGCTAATTTAATGGATGTCGGCGGTGGTCACAAAGAATTCAAATGTCTAAAACAACTAGAAAGGCCTTCCGACCGTGAACTTACTGGTGCCTGTTAACTTTTAATTCCCTTGTGAACCTTCCTCTGTTATTCTCTGCTACATGTCGATTGCTTTCAATAGAATCGAGAAAAGAGCATAAAGGGTGTTTTTTTGTTTTGTTAGCATTATCCGTTCATTGCAATATCGGTTCTTTCATTTTGATATTATTAATGAATGCCTTAAGCTGAACTAGGGCTTGCTCAAAATATGGAATAACATCCAAGGAAGCATCTGCCAAAAGTAATGAACCATGCAATGAATAATTTCTTAAATGCTTTATCATCCAATATAATATATATACTACCTTCTTTATTTGCTTTCCCTAATTCGTTTGCCAGTTCAATTCTCTTACTCTCAGCTGACAGCATGCTAATTACTTTATCTATTTCGATTCTATCATTTGTAATGCCGGATAATTGAAACTTATCAATTATCCTAAACAGGAGAGAATCAAAGGTTCCAATCATTTGTGAAACCAATGAGTCTATTTCCATCTCAGCACTTATTCGTGCATCATTTGATAAGAGATCGCCATGTTGCAACTTAATATTTTTTAAGTTCTTCAAATGCTCTTCGCAGGCATAAAGTTTGAAGATTATTCTATCTGACTGCAGAGAAGGTAGGTCTGGGTGGGTCATCAGATATCGCTAGAGATCTTCTTCTACTTATGTTCTTCATACTCATTCACATTTACAGAGGTATTTTGTTGTATGCTTGGAGAATAATTGAGATAGCCCATTAAGAAAAAAACAGTAACCACAGGTAGTACGACCCCTATGATGCCGGGTAATTGGGGGGCCACATGCCAGTGAGACTAAATGGATTACACAATCGCATAGACAAGTCTACTTAAAGTAGTTTGCGTCTTTAGATCATATAGCACAAACGATAACACTGCCATTGGATCGTCAATATTTCTATTCTTCGTCTGAATTAGAACTAGAATCAACATCGTCATCTCCATTACTCTCTGCTGAAGCTGGCGGTAGCTGTGGTAGTGGTGGTGGTGGCGGAGACGGTGGTGGTGCTAAAGTCTCATTTAATGTTGGTACTGGTAAAGAAGTAGGTAATATCGATCTAAGATCAAGATCCGACCTAGCATCATTAGAGTACTTTTCAGTTTTTTCTGTATTAGTAAGAGTTACAATAGTTGATATGTTCTGTATTTTAGGATCAGTTAATGTGCTTGCAAGCTGTATTGTACCTGCTGTATTGTTTAAGATAAATCCATCTGGAAAAGATGATAGTTTTATTAATGTACCATTTATGCGATCGTAAATACCCATCTGGGCATTTATTCTCTGTCCTACTATTGATTCATCCCCCATGCTGTATTTTATTATAAGTTTCACTTGATTTCCCTCTGCATTAACCAGCGGGAGAGCAGTGGCTTGAGTTACAGAGATATTACCACGTTGTTGGGCAAACAGATCTACTGAAGTTGATGGAAAATAAATAAGAGCCAATACAAGAAAACTAGTGATGACTGTTTTGTTGTCGACAAACTTGTTCATGTTACTGACACATGTTGATTAAATGCATCATCTACGATATAAAGAGGTATTACCAAACTATTTGTTTATACGAGTTATTGGTTTTGACAATGGATTATAAATGATTCGTCGGCTTGAGCAATCTGCGTTAAAAAGAATTATTTAGTAATATTTACAGATCTAGCAGACAATCCACCAAAATCTGTACTATTGTTATTTTTTGTACCAGTTATTAAATCAGTTTTATTTGCCTCTGCAATGTCTGTTGATTCTGCAGATAAACCTCCGAAGCTTGCGTTGTCACTAGTACCATCTCTCTTTAAATCAGTTTTATTTGCCTCTGCAATATCCGTTGATTCTGCGGATAATCCTCCAAAGTCTGTATCATTGCTAGGCTCATTATTGGATGCGTTCAGAGCTATCACTATTGATGGATTTATTGCTATCAAAATCACCGATACGAGCAGAATGAATATTAGTAAAGACATATTGTCTCTATAATGTTATGATATAAATAATTTCCAAGTATTCTATTTCTCCAAATTATTATTATGACGGCAACAACTTCAGTACCGTCAACGCAAATGAGCTCACGTCGTAGCTATGGACACATTTCCAGGTAGTCCACAAACTCTTATCTTTATATGAAGTCAAAAGAAGTTCTCGCTGTTTTGAATTTGGTCTCTCTGAAGCATTAAGAGATATTATCAGGCAAGAGCCGGATCACGAAATAGATCTGAAAGATGCTCTCGGTTTAGGATGATAATTAGGTAACAATAATCGAGCTCAGTGTGAAGGCATACTCCTTTTTCTGCTGCATACTGCTATACTGGACGAGGATTTTTGAAAGTTAATTTCCACTATATATTATTAAATCAAATTAGGGTGTTAAGAGACTCTGCTACTAACAGTGCAGATCTAGTGGCAGCATTTGCGGAGGGGTAGTTATGTATTTGCGAATCAATATGAATTAATTTGCTTCAGCTCGAGTTAAACAAGAATGGCATGGCACTTGTGAGTGATCCAGGAGAGCTTTTTCGCTCTAAGAATCCCTATCAGGATATTATTCAGCCCAGACGGCCGCACAATCTATGTAATCACTGACATATCGCGGTATTATAATGTATTATAATGCTTATATCATTTATCTTCCTATCAGTCCTTATATTTGGAACAAAAACCGTTATTTACAGTCTTGTCTAAATCTACAGGTGTGATAGTTGTGTCATTACTATTTGTGCCTAACGGCTTATCTTTTTCGTATGCAAATGGCCAGCCAGATTGTTATAATCTGGAATCAAAAAATGCGCTGCCGGCTCTTTTGATACATGGCTGGAACGAGGGTTCAGGAGGATCCCTGCCAATCCATTGGGATAAATGGAAAGAGAAGCTTAACCAGGATGAAATTCCATTTTGTATTGTTTCCTTTGAACAATCAAACGACGCTTGTGGTTCTGCTTCAGATCATGCCAAAGAACTTTCCCATATTGTTCAAAATCTCACGAATAGCACTAAACAAGATCGAATAAATTTGATAGGCTATAGTAAAGGTGGATTGGATGCAAGGGTATACCTAGCTAGTGATCTTGCTAATAATAACGTCGCAAATTTAATTATGGTTGGGACACCAAATGCAGGATCATGGTTAGTTTACTCAATCAATGAGTGCGACCCTGGTATAAAAGATTTAAAACCAGGAACCCCTGCGACGTTGGCAGCAGAAAATACGCATACTATTTTACTACTGCTGGAACGTGTCTTGGGACAGGTGATGGATTTGTGACTGTCTCAAGTGTTAATTCAGAATCCTATTTCCAACAGCTTGGATCTTCCAACGCTTGTCATGCAGACTTACTAGGTGAGTATGAATATGGGTTGGCGCGTGAATTGTTGACAAATAACCGGTAGGGGCCAATTTTGTTTTAAGAAGCAACTTAAAGTGGCATGTGTTCCAAGTTTTATCACAGCTGCAGTTGGTACGTATTTTGTCTTTTCTAGGTTGAAGCCTGTAAGAAATGTAGCTCGTAGAGCTTCTCCAGTTCCTACCAAACCTGTAACAAACCCCGATATACATCCACCTGAGATTACAATCCATAAATTAGTTGGAAATTTTAGCTTTGGTTTGACCAAGAATGAAACAGAAATCAAGATCAAAAACACCCCAAGAATAACTTTGAGGGTATCCTGTGAAATTATTCCAACTAGAGAAGCACCCAGAAAACTCAGTCAGACGCTAGGTATACCAGATGTAATTATTATTTTTCTATCTAATCCATGTCTAAAAAAAATAGTTTTCGGATTTCTTGTTATGTGCCTATTCTAGACGGATGTTTGGGTTCAAGATCCTTTCAGGGGAACCAGTCGGGTGAAGCAATATTATTTTTTGATTCAATTAAAATAAGTAAAGAAGAAAATATAATACCAGCCAGTATTCCAGCTACAGCTATACTTACTGATGGTAAAAAATAAGTTATTAATAACGACTTGTGGACTTATTGAACTAGAAAGTTTAAATATTTAGTTTTTAGAAGTCGTAGTTTGAGATGGCTACATTTGTTGAAATGGATGATAGAGTCACACTTTCAACACAAATGGATCAGAACATTGGCCCGGTTATCCTCATCAATGAAATCAGTGTGGACCCTGAGAATATCGAGGAGTTTTTAAAGGTATGGGCTAAAGATGCTAATATTATGAAACAACAACCAGGATTTATCTCAGCCCAACTGTACAGAGGTATTGCAGGTAGCTGTATGTTCATTAATTATGCTGTTTGGGAATCTACTGATAGTTATAAGCGGGCGTTTGACAATCCTGACTTGTCTAAACTATCGGATTTCCCTGCAAATTCTGTATCTCCTCATCTATTCAAGAAAGTTGCAGTACCTGGAATCTGTGTGGGATGAATCTTTTGTAACTGGTCTTTGAGGTTTTGAGTATACCTATGGACCTGTAAATATGGGCTTACGATCTGGTATTGTAACTCTTCTTCTTGTCTTTTTTCAAAATGTATTTATTAAAGCGTAACTCAATGCGGCCATGGTAATTGCACCTGCGATTCTTCTTTTGATCGACAATAATTAT
>JAATVS010000475.1 GCA_014523695.1 Nitrososphaerales archaeon TH5895 | reverse complement strand
TCCAATAGTATTAAAATCACAAGTCCCCGTTGGAGGTCGAGGAAAGGCGGGGGCCATCAAAAAGTGTAGAAACATAACTGATGTTGAAAGCAATTTTACTGAGGTTATGAACAAGAAAATTGAGGGCGAATCTCCTAGAGGTCTTTTACTTGAAGAAGTCATAGAAATTTCAAAAGAATGGTATGTGTCCTTATTTCTGAATCGCAGTGCGAGGTGCTTCTCTTTGATCGTATCAGCTGCTGGAGGAATAGAAATTGAATCGGCCAAGAATAGATTTATTTTGGACATTACATCCTCAGATGATATTGGAGATATTGCAGCTAGAATTGCTGGGATGGCGGGAATCGAAGGTGAAGATCGAAAAAACTTTGTAGAATTCGTACAGAACCTTTATAGATTGCTTTGCGAGAAGGAGGCTGAACTAGTAGAAGTAAATCCAGCTGCTCTTTTAGTTAATGGTTCAATTGTAGCATTGGACTCTAAGGTGATCTTGGATGACAACTCATTGTTTCGGCATCCCGAGTTGACCAAGTATGAGGAAGCCACTGAGTTAGAATCTCTTGCAAAGAAGAATGGGTTTTCATTTGTACAACTCCAGGGAAATATTGCAATTATTGGTAACGGCGCGGGCTTGGTTATGTCGACACTCGACATGGTATCTGACGCGGGAGGAGATGCTGGTGCTTTCCTTGATTTTGGTGGGAGCGCGACGTCTGAAACGATTTATCAAGCACTTACGGTTATTAGTAGAGTGAAGACAATTCAAACAATTGTTGTGAATTTATTTGGAGGAATTGTAAGAACCGATCTGGTTGCCCAAGGTATTCTAAAGGCATATGTAAACAACTTAATAACAGTCCCTTTGTTCGCTAGAATTTCAGGAGCTGAATCACTTAAGGCAAAGGAAATACTAGAGGATTCTAAAGCTCATTTGTTTGATAGGATCGAAGATGCAATCCAATCAGCAGTGCAAGGAATAAAGTCCCAAGAAGGAAAGGCCATACTATGACCAGTCAAACATATGATTATGACTTGATGAAGATCCTTGTTGGAAATATCGGAGACCCAGATTATGCAAGGCAACCTGTTATAGTGCAAGGCATGACAGGCAGTTTTGGGTCTGTTCATACTAAGCTAATGAGAGAATATGGTACCAATATTGTTGCGGGAGTAACCCCAGGGAAAGGGGGCCAATTCTTCGAAGAGGTTCCCATATTCAACAGTGTAAGTGAAGCTATTTCAAATACTAATGCAAAAATATCCATTGTTTTTGTTCCAGCCCCTCACTTCTTGAATGCCGCGATGGAATCTTTGGAAAATGGAATAAAGCTAATTGTGGCAATTCCTGAGCATGTGCCCATTAAAGATTCTATGAAAGTCATTGAATATGCTAAAGAAAGAGGGGCAAGAATCATCGGTCCAAATACCCCCGGGATTATCGTCCCGGGCACTATTAAGTTAGGGATAATGCCCGCAGTTCCCTTTACTCCAGGTAAGACAATTGTTTTCTCTAGAAGTGGTACCCTTATGTATGAAGTTGCGTTCAATTTGTCCAGGAATGGTTACGGACAGAAGATCTGCCTTGGAATAGGTGGCGATCCTATCAACGGCACCAACTTAATTGAAGCAGTCGAAATGGTGAGGATTTCTGAGAACAATGATCCAATAGTGGTTGTAGGAGAAATTGGTGGTGATGCGGAAGAAAAGTTTGTGAGCTATTTGGAAGCCAACGGTATTTCAAATCGCATGGTAGCGTATATCGCTGGTCGATCGGCGCCAAAAGAGAAGAAGATGGGGCATGCAGGGGCAATAGTATATGGGAAGTACGGTTCAGCAGAATCCAAGTTTGAGAGCTTTGCTCGTCTAGGCATTCCTGTGGCAAAAACCCCGGCTGAACTTCCCTTACTTCTCAGAATTAAGACAAATTAGCGGGAGGTTTGAATTCTTTTTCACAAGTCTCGACTTGAATGCATGACTAAATATACATTCATATTTTTGTTATGAGATCCACAAATTATTCTGTCTGATAATGGAAACAGAAAAGAGATTCTGTGATCGCTGCATGATCAAGTCTGAACATGTTTTGGTCGAAGATGAAGAAATAATTGCTACCTATAGGAGGAAAAGAATATATATATGCACCAACTGTGGACACAAATCATATCGTAGATCTTTTCGTCCGAGCGCTGAGTCGGTGTATTGACTTTCTTTTGCATCCACAGGATCTAGCCAGTTTAATTGTGGGACTTAAAAGGGAGCATATTAGGAGCTGTGATTTCAATGGTCCTACTTATGAGATATTGCCCTTGGATTGTTCGATGGTAGAGATAGGCAACGAGATCCCCATTTCGAAGCTCAACGAATTTGCCTACCATAACCCAATTTTCAGCAGTCCGAAAGAAGTCAACATTCAAAATTGCCGATGTAAGGTCTTTTCTTGCGAAATAATAGAATATTGGTTAAGTAGTAAGAAGCATGATGCTTGCTATCAACCCTTTTATCCCACGTGGTTGATTTCTTCATGGGTCATTTGCCGTAGTGCCAAACTAATGGGTTTTAACGAAATAGTAGACATAGGATCAGGAGACGCACGCATTCCTTATTGTGGGGCAATCGCTGGAATGCGGGGGATAAGTGTCGAATTGGATGATAACCTAGTAGATTTGCAGCGGCAAATAATTAGGTCGACTGGCGTCGAATTTGACATATTAGATGGCGATGCCTGCAAGACTAATTTCGAAAAGATGAATTTATCGAGACCGATGTTTCTAATTTCAGGTCTGCCAGAACACGGAGAAGTTCTTGCAGATGCAGTAATATCAAATCTTATTCAGCAGGAATTTTTGCCGTCCCACATAGGTTTTGCTCTTATGGGCAGCCACACCATGAAAAAGTATGCAAGGGATAGGTCCCTATTTGGTTGGGGTCGCTTCATTGCCCAGCACAATCTACATGTTTTGGATTTCCTTACCTTACCGACGATGTGGACCAACGAGCAATCCATCGATACACCGTTTATCTTTTCGCTGCTTGAGCTAAAACATTAGGTTTTCTTAAAACAAAGATACTGAATTCACATATTAGACGTTCTTCACGATTTTATAGTAGATCTACAATTTTCAACTGTATATTGGAAAGATATCTCCTATATCTCAAAAACAAATCAATTATGCCCACTAATGCACCGTCCGTATTAGTAGAGGCAAGGAGAAGTATCCCAAATGGTGATAATATTGTAATAAGGGATGTTAGAATAGCAAGGCACTTCGTTGAATTTGACGTGAGTGTCCTTGAACAAGGAATACTAGATCGGATCGTCATTAAGGCACTTTCGACAATTGCTGACTTCGATAGATATGAAATGATAACGGAGGAGCGTTTGTCCAAAGAAGAGGCATTGGATAGATCACGAGAGCTCTTTAACGATGAGAGATATTGGAAGTGCCATGAGGTGCTTGAGAACATATGGAAGCAATCAGAAGGTGAAGAGAAAAGGTTACTGAATGGAATCATTTTGGTTGCGGCAGCCTTCGTCCATTTTCAGAAAGGCGAGAACCAAACGTGTCTAAGTATCTTGAGAAGGGCTCATGGCAAGATCGAGTTTTGCACAGGCGAGTATTACAGAATTAAAATCGATTTACTAAATGATGCTGTAAGAAAAATTATAGATACCGGTAGAATTATTTCGCCAACGTTATGACCGGGATTATTAATTGCTCGATAGACATTGCAATCATTAACGCTGAGTCTTCAATTCTGCAGAGAAGTCTGTTACCGTGGTTGGCGTATCGACGATTCTACGCAATAGATAAAGGGAAGAACCACCACATGATAGAAGAAATGACAGTGGAACTTAAGGTGCATCCATCTTTCTTTAAAGAATTTGCAACTAAAACTTGGGTCTCTCCAAATGATATTGTCAAAGAAATGATCGAAAACGCATTTGACGAGGATGCAACCAAAGTACTGATAACTATTGTCAATGATGGTGCCATCGTGATCGAGGATGATGCCGGCATGGATGAAGATGGGATGGAAAAATTTCTTGTTCTAGGTTCACCTCATAAGAAAAATGATTTTATCTCTCCCAGATTGAAGAGAACGAGGACGGGCAGGTACGGCACTGGTCGTTTATCTTTTTTGACGTCGTTTGATAGCATGAAAATGCGAACAAAGAGGGATGGATTTAGGAAATCAATACTGATTGATTCTTCATCTCTTGACGATCTGTACAAGGGAAACTCGAGATTGAAAGAGCTTGACGAACCTCTGTTAGTGCGCAACGGCACAGAATTAACTTTAAGCAATTCTAAGGTGAAAATTGATCCAATCAAACTCATCAAGGAAATTAGAAAGTTGGCAATTCTTCGCTACCCCATGTTTCAGGTATTTTGGAAGAGCTCCAGTAGTTTTAAAGAATGGGATCTAGAGGGATCACAGGTCATCACCCCCCCAGATATTCAAGGGCACAGAATTCCGGTCAACATTGAATCTCCCCGTATTGTTGGTGAAATTGTCATTGCTAAAAGGCCTCTATCAGATGAGGAAAGGGGTATTGGGATCATGATACGTAACCACGTAGTTACGCGTACTTCGTTTGAGCTTGATTCAAGGTTGAGCCGAGTAACTGGATTTGTTAGGTGTGACACCCTCACATCCCGCTTTGCAGACAAGGCTGCGTTGATCGAAGATGATGAATATCATGCTTTCCACAATACTATGAAGCAGTATATCAAGGACACGGTAATTCCTAGTTTGTCCGAATATGAGGATGTCTTAATTACTAGAGAAGAATCGAAGATATACAAGGAGATTGATAAAGCATTGGGTCAGGCGCTATTTGAGAATCTAGAAGGTGAGGAGGAAATTGAAGGATTCCAGCTAGTCGATGTCAAAGAGGAGGTCAGTACTTCCAATAATTTGGGAGTACAAGCTGGCGGGAGAATTTCTTCAGGTAATGAATTTCCTTCATCAAGTCAAAATTTGTATTCGACTGTTCAGCGTCAGTATCCTAGTGAAAATCAAAAAGACATGGAATTGGAAGGCCAGGATGACAGCTCTGAATTGGTTTCAGATCGAAACGAGAAGACTATTTCTGTTGAAGTTGGTAGCAAGGTAATAAACGATGTAAAAACAGAGACAGGTATGCCCTCTAAGTTTGGCATAAATTATGATTCGTTACTTGAGGCATCGCCTGAAATTGAAGATAAATTTCAAAATCCATCTGGAATATCAATGGTAAAGAGGATCAGAAAACCGATTATCAGGAAAACTTTCGCCCTAAAGAAGGTTGGATATAAAGTAATTCCATACGAGGATGAAAGTGATTCGAGATACAGCTTTAGAAGCGAGAACGTCGTTTTTGTGAACAAGGCTAACTCAGCGTACCGTTCAGAAGCTAGAAGAGGAGATGAATTTCTATTACGACATATAATAAGGATTGTCGCTGAGGCTCTCGCTGAAGCCAAGCATCCTGAAGCAAAAGAGGCATTAGAATTACAAAACAGGCTAATTGCCGAAGCGATCAGAATACACGACCACTCGGTTTCTAAGAAGTAACGAAACTTAGATTCCTGGAAAAGACCCCCCGATAGAAAGGACTAAATCTAACTACACTCGGATATAATGACGAAATAAATGGCTTTTCAATTTATGCCAGGGGCGACGGCAGTTGGGATAACGTTCTCTGACGGTGTCATCTTAGCTGCTGAAAAACGTGTCTCGTATGGGAATTTCGTTATTAATAAGCATACAAGAAAAATATTTTCTGTCACAGAGAGTGTTGGCGCGGCATGCGCGGGTATGATAGCGGATATGCAAGTATTGGTCAGACAAGTTGAGGCATTGGCAAAAATTCGAAAGCTTGAAACAAGACGAAATGTTGCGCCTAATTCGATAGCGAAGCTGATGTCCGTCATAATGTTTGAACGCAGATTTTTCCCGCTTCTTACACAAGTTATTGTTGGGGGAGTAAACACAAAATCACAAATCTATACATTAGATCCTCTAGGTTCTGTTCTTCCAGATGATTACGCTGCTGTCGGGACTGGAGCAGAAATGGCATTAGGAGTTCTTGACTCTGAATACAAATCAAGTCTTACGGCTGAACAATCAAAGGAGCTTGCGTTAAAGGCCATCAGATCTTCAATTCAGCGAGATTCTGCAAGTGGCGACGGGATAGATCTCTTGGTAATTACCAAGGGTGGTCAAGCACAACAGTCTCTTAGCTTCGATAAGTAGGGCAGTATAATACCTAATGCGCGATTTTTTTTAGAACTTTTGGGACTATCCAAGAAAAATTCTGCGTCCTCCTGCTACAGTATATGCATTATAGGTCAAAAAGTCAATCACTACAGAGAGAAAACCCCATTAATCAACCACATAACGAGAAGTGTAGACAAGTGTAGACTAGATTAAGGAGCTCAAATCAGGGAGGGCAAAAAGTGTTAGTAATATGGCCGCTGGGGCCAAAAAATGAAGGACTGGTCAGATAACGTAAACCTGTCGCTACCGCTGCTTATAATCGCTGAGTATGTTTTTATAAACGGGATTTTTCTTCCCGATGTATCTGACATATTCACCATAGGTCAGGTCCAAATGACATTGATCACATCGCACAAAACTGAAATTATCAGACAGCTCTGCTTTCCCATCACAGTCAGGGCACTTCACTTTCATACTTGCGTAGTGTATAGGCCTCACTAAAAATGTATGGATACCCTCAAATATGAAAAATAGCGGGTTAGCTTAGCTAAACTGCTTTTAATTGTTTAACAATGGGTTGTCTAGCCTTTCTAAAGACCCTGAATCCACAAATACATTTAATCTCAGGTAACCTAGATAGCTCTTCCACTGTTACGTGTGTGCCGCAACGCATGCATTCATAGACTACGCCTCCGAGAGTTCCTGAATCAGACAATCCTAATCCTCCTAGTAGACTATTCAAATAAAAGCTTATCTTCATAAATTCACGGTATTATTACGATAATACCAGAATAGGTCATCTTTTCTTCCTACCTGAGGAGACGATTGATAGTACGTCACGATCCTTCAAATGATAATTGACTGGGAGTCTTAATCCATCTCTTGCGTCCACGGCATAGAGGAGACCCCGAGACAGGTCGCTATGAACTGTATGTGCGAGATCTGCCACAGTTGATCCAGCCTCCATGAGATAAACGTCTGGTAAGACTTGTCCGCTCCTATCTGAAAACTTTGAAGGATTTGCCACAGGATAAACAGTGTTCATCCGTAGTAGTTTCATGACAGCAACATTTAAGGCGAATTGTACACCCGTTCTCATATATTCCCCGAGAATATCTCTCCTGATGAAATTAAGGGCCCATTTTTGTTTTTCATTCAGCCCTTTCTGCTCTAAGATTTCAAACCGTTCGTCACCCGGAAGGTACTTAATCAACCCTCTGTGTTCAGCCCTCCTCAGTGTCAATTCAGCATCCGCACTCGCAGGCACAATGATAAGATCCTTGTACTCTTCTCTCAATCTTCTGAAGTTATCTGAAGAAGACGGTAAATCAACTTTATTTGCTACTATCAAGGTCGGTTTTGAGAGCTCTCGAAGAGACCAAACAAAATCCTTAGTAATTTCAGAGCTATAATCATCAATCTTTGTATCGCCTAAATTATTCGATATGATAGCAGCCTTTACGTGATGTTCCTTTACTCCAATTCCCCTAAATATTTCTGTAATGGAATTTATCGTATCCACTCCGGAGTGGATCGAGCGGGCAATCTTGTCCCGATTTCCTTCAAACAACTTTAGATACCACATGACTAATTCCTCCTCTATGTCCGCTATATCCGCGATAGGGTCCCCAGTACCTGGTTCGGCTACTTTACCTGATGCATCGATGCTCCCGGAGACGTCAACTATATGAAGTAGGGCATCAGACTGGGCTGCCACCGAGAGAAACTGATTGCCCAATCCCTTTCCTTCCCAAGCACCCTTTATCAATCCTGGGAGATCGACTATCTCTATCGGAATGAATCTCCATCCATCCACACAGCGTGAATTACGTGGATTGTCATTAACGCCGAGCTCCTTGTGTACGCATAATGTAATTGCATTTGCATTCGCGACTGAAGGGACCTTCGTAGTAAATGGATAGTTTGAGATATCTGCCGATGAAAGAGAAGCCGAGTTAAAGAAGGTAGTCTTACCAGTATTGGTCTTGCCTATTAGCCCAATTTTTATCATACATAACCGACCTCATCATTCATATTTATACATCTTCTTTGAATCATAAAGATCGAAGAGGATTCATCTTGGGATCTCTGTTGCAGGAAGAGTAATCGCTCCGTCAGAAGCAGACTGTACCAGTGACGCATATTTTGCCAAAACTCCTGAAAAATATCGATTAGCGATTGGTTTCCAATTCTTAAGTCTCTCTTCAATTGTGATACTGTCTAACATTAGGTCAACTGTTCCCCTTTCAATATCTATCTCGATTTGATCGTCATTTTCTACGATCGCAATCGGCCCACCCTTCATAGCTTCTGGAGATACATGGCCGATCATAAGGCCCCTAGTTGCTCCTGAGAATCTCCCATCTGTTACCATAGCAACTTTTTGGCCGAGTCCCTGCCCCACAAGGGCAGCTGTCACTGCTAACATTTCTCTCATCCCTGGGCCTCCTTTAGGGCCTTCGTATCTGATGACCAATACATCTCCCTCAGTCACTTCTCCTTTTGAAATCGCCTCAAATGCTTCCTCTTCTGCATTGAACACCTTTGCTTTTCCACGAAAGCGAGGTCTGTCGAGCCCGGCGATTTTCACTACCGCCCCCTTTGGTGCCAAAGTGCCGCTTAAAACCATAAGCGTTCCTTGTACATGCAAAGGTGTACTTACAGGGGTAACCAGCTGAGTATATTCAGATAAATCAGCCTCTATGTGATCCAAATTTTCTTTCATTGTCTTCCCTGTTACTGTCATTACTTCACCATTGAAAAGACCGCGTTCGTAGAGCATTTTCATAATCACAGGGATGCCTCCTATCTTTTCGAGGTCAATCATTACATAAGCCCCTCCTGGTCTCATATTTGCAATATGTGGTGTTCGCTTCCTAATTCTCTCAAAATCTGACAATGTCAAGTTAATACCGACCTCTCTTGCTAAGGCTAACAGATGCAACACAGCGTTAGTAGACCCACCGATTGCATTGGCCATGGCAATTCCGTTTTCAAAGGCTTCAAATGTCAATATATCCCTTGGTCGAATATTATTTTCGATAAGCAAACTAATAGTTTTTCCTGCTTCATAGCAGATGGTGTCTCTCTTCTCGCTTTCTGCTGGCGGTGTAGAACTGCCCGGTAACGACATGCCCACTGCTTCCCCCACTGATGCCATAGTATTTGCAGTATACATACCGGCACATGAGCCTGCAGAAGGGCATGCAACATTTTCTAAACTTACAAGCTCTGTCAGACTCATCTTGCCTGCCTCATAAGTACCGACTGCTTCAAAAACATCTTGGATGGTGACCTGCTTACCGTTCCAAATCCCAGGTAATATCGACCCTCCATATACAAATATAGCGGGAAGGTTCACACGGGCCATGCCCATCATTGTTCCGGGTAGACTCTTATCACAACCCGATATCCCAACAAGCGCATCGTATTGGTGAGCGATCATCATCACTTCAATGGAATCCGCAATGATTTCCCTGCTGACCAATGACGCCTTCATTCCTTCGTGCCCCATCGCGATTCCATCAGAAACGGAAATAGCTGTAAACTCCCTAGGCGTGCAACCAACGTCTTTTACTCCTTTCTTTGCATACTGCGCCAACCTTCCAAGATGGATATTGCATGGAGTAGCTTCATTGCACGTGGAAGATACCCCTACCATTGGTCTTGAAAGATCGTCATCTGTCAAGCCCATAGACTTATAATATGACCTTTGAGGCGCTCTTGCACCACCTTCGATAACTTTGCGACTTGGTAAGTTCACAAAGGTAAGGATTTGTGATAGTTATTTTAATTTTAGTGATCCGTGAGCTCTGATATACTACTCAATTGTTGCAGTTATCTTAATTCCATCGATGCCCTCCACTTTGAATACAGTTTCGCACATACCACACTCTGCATTTCCATTAAGGAGATCGTGTGCTGAAATCTCCTCATTTAAGTAATCACATTTCGGACAATGATATGAGAATGTCAAATCAAAAGTTTCAAGCTCTACTGTTTCTACCATGATCTTATGAAGACAATCTCATGATATTTATGAGATATGCTGCAAGTCCAGAGCGCTAAATGCGACATCCCCTTACTACAAAGGAATACTTCAAACCCTAAACAATAAATAAACGCATCTGTCGACCATTAAGAAGTCAAATAGATGTCTGATACTAACACGTTTTGCGTCTTCTGTGCGATAATCAGAGGCCAATCGCCTGTAGCGAAAGTATACGAGAACGACACTTTTTTGGCTTTTATGGACAAATATCCCATTACCTTCGGGCATACGCTTGTACTCCCCAAGTACCACTACGCAGACCTCTTTAAGATGACTGAAGCAGAAGTTGGAAATTTGTATAGAATGGTCCATAATATAGC
>JAATVS010000076.1 GCA_014523695.1 Nitrososphaerales archaeon TH5895 | reverse complement strand
ATACTAATTGTATTAGTGGATTTCACAATCTACTTTTGATACTGATTGGCGAGAGGAGACGATAAGAATCGGTACCTGGGTAGAAGCAATTGGAATTTTTAAGCCAAGGCTAAAAATACGCGATTTTACTATGCCACTTTTGGTTAATATAATCACTTGAACTATTAACAAAAAATAAGTTTAAGGTTTATGAAGGCACACACAATCTGCCATTTATCTTGGTCTGCGTAATCAGTATATTAATTTTGAATGTGCAAACGAGGCAGGACGGGCCAATCAATGAACTGATGTAGAAAGGACGGGCTGCCCCCCCCATTCCCATAATGAATTGGGTTCATGTCTAACAGAGCAATTAGACACTATTAATGGTACGATGCCTATGAAAAAGGTAGGACGACCATGAAAGGTTATGCCAGAATGCGTTCGAAGGATTATTTAATCCATTATCAGTAGACATTTCTTGGTTAGTTTCAGATGTAACTGACGAGTATTTAGGAGTTAATTTAGTGACTTATCTTTAACAAGCACTAAAGGCAAGAATAATGGCAGCTTCAGATTAGCAAGTTTTAGAAGTTTTTTGATCTATTCTTAGAAAATATCAACTATTGTTGCTTTTTTTAGTGAAAAGTAAATAGAAATGTACTTAGATATCATTTTCATGTAATATTCATGAGTATTGTTCAAATAAATCATTTTTCAATGTAGTCATGCAAATGACCAGCTTTTCAAAGCCAGATTCAACATATAATGTTGGCAACGCGACAGAGCAGGATTTATGTTATCATCAATGCATCAAATGTGTAATAATATTTCAGTGCCATAAGATCAAATTATATACAATTAGTTTCGAGCGGTGTACGAAACCATTCTTCTACGGTAAATGTAATATTTGTAACCAATGATGTAGCGAGTAGAATCTGGCGAGGATTGTATTGAAAAATATATTGAAGAAAAGAGCCCCGGGTAACACCAACCAACCCCCGTGCGGGTAGTCGGGTCAAATCCCGATCATAAACACCTATTCAAAGGCCTCACATCAACAATGGGCAGGCTGAAGTATTAGTTGATAACGCAGAAATAGTACAAGTTTAGGTATTATATATTATATATAGATAGACCTTTCTGCACTGGAATCTGCGTTACGAATGATTTTGAAATTTAATCTGCTGTACATTAACTAATCTTACATTCTTTATCCAAGGTTCATCTGTAGCACAAATCTGGTTACTCCGTCGCACGAATTTTTTGTGGCTTCAAATTTTGAATTTCACTTTTCCTGCTTGGAAGTTTAATTTAATAAGATAATAGGAATTATTGAAGTATTTGATGTGGCATGTGAATCATATTAAGGAATAATATCCATTATACCACTCTCTTAGAGAACTCTGCCAAATGTGTTAGAATCAGGTGGGGCGATCGTAGGTACAAATCATGGTCGTCCTATCTGATACGTTACTAGTATCGCAATCTGGTAATTTACCGATATGTATTCATGTTCTCATTCAAGGACGATAAAGTATAGATCTTAAAATTTAACAGGAATGCTAAATTGGGTAGATGTCGATACTAATAGAACCGTACTTGGTTAGTGTAACTCAAAGTCGACATCCTAGCTATCTTTTCACACTCTTCACAGCCTTTTGTCTTGTCCTTAGCTTCAAGTTTTACTTGCCCAAGATGAGCGCTTCTATTGTGTTCTTTAGTGTCATTATTAATAATAGACAAACATTATCAGAAATAATAACTAGTAATTAGCAAAAGTAAATAGCTGGGAAGAATATCTGCTTTTTATTATATGCGATTAAATAATAATATACCCAAAAAACAAAGGGCACTTGTTCTTCAAGGAGGAGGAGCGCTTGGTGCTTATGAAGCAGGTGTACTTAAGATACTTTGCAAGAAGCTTGCGGAGGAAGATAAACAAAATGGGGAAGAAGGTAGGTTGGTGTTTGATATTGTTGCAGGAACATCTATAGGTGCAATGAATGGTGCGATATTAGTAAGCCAGTTTTTGCTAACCCAGAGCTGGGAAATAGCTGCAAAAAAGCTCGAAAAATTTTGGACAGAACAACTATCATTAAAATGTCTTGACATTAGCGAATTGAGCAAGCCTTGGTATGATGAATGGATGAAAAGAAATCCAACTGCTGCTTCTGAAGAGGCTGCCAGGAGGTACTATTCAGTTAAAAAGTTGATTCAAAATCAAGCACAAAATAATATGTACTATCGGTGCGATCCGGTTTATGACAATAGATTTTTTGACAATTTATATTTAGACAAGGGCCCAAATGACGACAACCCAAATTGTAAAGATCCGAATTGCAAAAAACCGAATTTCCTCAACAATTTTTGGCTTCCCCATAGTAATAAGCCATTACAAGAAAGTATAGAAAAATATGCCATATTTCCAATAGCAACGACATTTCTTGACAAAAACAATCACAAACGACGACAGCCTCGACTCCTAGTATTTAGTGTAGATGTAGCTGAAGGTGCAATAGTAATATTTGATAGCTATCTAAAAGCAGATGGTAATAGAAAGTCAGAGTATGGCAAGTACATAAAGGAAAAAGGAGAATACGAAACTATAGTCAACTACAACGATGGCATCGATATAAAACATGTTATGGCAAGTGGAACAATACCAGAATTCTATTACTATGCAGAGGTACCAATGCAATCAACAAATGAACAAAAGAATCAAGATGAAAGATGTGTACCAAATAAATGTAACAAAGATAGAATGCGTTACTTTTGGGACGGAGGTATATTAAGCAATACTCCACTAAGAGAGCTCTTACAGGCACATCAAGAATATTGGATTGATATAAACAATAATGATAGAATTCCAGATCTGGACGTCTATATAGTAAATGTACATCCTCCCAAGATGAAAATTGATATGATTCCTCAGGACTATGATGGAGTAAAGGATAGACACAATGATATAAAATATGGAGATAGAACTTCGCATTACGATGAAAATATGGCACACCTAACAGCTGATTATAATAACTTTGTCAGAGAATTGGAAAAACTTACAGAGTGTGCTATCTCAAAAGTTAATGATAAACACTTACAGGAAAGGTTTCAACATATTTTAAAAACAGAAACTAGAAGCAAGGATAGAAAAGGTGAAGCAAGAAGATATGAGGATCTCATAGGAGAGGGATTTAAGTTAACCGAAGTTATACGAATAGAACGTACAAATTATATTAATAGCCTCTATGGTAAAGGCGGAGATTTAACGTTTGAAACAATTGATAAACTCATAAAAGAGGGAGAATGTGATGCATGGTTCTCCCTTATCCAGAAAGACATCCAGGATATGGAACTATTTGATGATAGCACTGATATTCGAGATATTTTAATTCATATGTTAAATGAAGCCGTGACAAACTTGAGAGATAATGACTACGAAGATAATAATTCTCAGATATATCATAAACTAACAAATTTCATTCACGAAGTGGAAAAAAATAACGACAAATTAAAATCAAACCAGTCTACGAAACTTATTAGATCAGCTGATGCATTTATGGCTATAATAGATAAGATATAAGACTTCGTCATTGGAGTCACTGACTTATTCGCTGGGCTTGAATATCCTCTAATTATATTAACTTTCTTAGCTAATATATCCTGTGTTAACTGGTTTACGTAGAACACCTGGGTGTTGTTGATTCTCCAATACTTTCTCTGCGGCCTGCTGTTGTATTGTTTGGATTAATGCCTCCGTGTCTCGTGCTTTCTTTTCGAGGTTATTCATATTCACCGTTAGT
>JAATVS010000474.1 GCA_014523695.1 Nitrososphaerales archaeon TH5895 | reverse complement strand
AACTCTCCCTATCTTTTTGAGAAGTCGTTAAGACTAACCTTGAAAACCCGTCGGTTTTAAAGGTGGGAGGGGCTAGTCTTGACTTTTACCCTTACTATGTCATTGAGTATAAGCTAGAGATGTCCAAAAATGAGCCTTCAGGTAAAAAACTCAATATTCAGAACCGAGAAATAGTTATTGTGGGTACTTTCAACGGTGAATTGTTATCGTTATCTGACAAGAAGAGGACTAAGTTTGTGAACAAACTCAATCCTTTCCTTTCTCAAAGGAATGCGGATTTAGCATCTAGTGACATCGCAGAAAGAAATCAGATCATTAAGGATTTAAAAAATATCGAATCTATAGTGAATCTTAAATTACATCCTACGAGAGATTATGCGATTAACCTTATCGATAATAAGGTATCACCTGATTTAGGGAAATTAGTATTACCGCCATGTGATGGAAGGTTTCAAGACTGTATAACTAGGAAAGTCCATTTCTGCAAAGCGGGAGATACTAGAGAGAATGTGATGTAGAGACGATATGAGTGATCTCCCCCCCCCTAATCATCTCAAGTATTAAGAACTAGTAAAAAAGTATAAAGAGAGAGCGGCGCAAGATAAAGATGGTTGAGGAATGATTAGTAGAACAAAAACAATATCTCTATTAGTAGCAATCATCATATCAGCCATATCGGCTTTACCTATAGCGTTTGCGAGTACTGGTGTACTAGAAAATGCGCAAGACTGTTATGATGCGGGTTATCAAGATGGACGAGACTCCCCATTTGAAGGCAGAGCAAATGATATCTGCAGACAATTCACTGACGATCAAGGAAATCCGTATTATTCAGGCTTCGTATATGGATGTATGTCCATAGCAGGCAATACTATGGATGATTGCGAGTCATCTACTGACTAACTATGTGGGAGCAGCTGCTCTCTCTAACGTTTGATTGTGGTAGTGGGTATAGCAGTGAAGAAAAACGACTAGAACGTGTATTTGTTAGCCTATTCACTTCGTCACAACCATCACCACGGCAGTAGCAAGATCAGTCGCAAGGTCAATCTCAAAGCCAATCACAAGATCGAACTGTCATAGTCGGTCCTGTGAATGCAAGATGCATAATACAGAATAGGTGATGCATATGACTAAGGCTAAGATATTCTAATATGACTAGTAGTTGCAATTTCTGGCGTGTCAATTCCGCTGGCTAATAATATTAAGAATGTGTATGCCGGCGGGGAAGAACGGGATTATCACGAAAGGTACGAAGATGTACTGGATGCAAGTACGACGGTTATACAGATGGAAAAGATCACCCATTTGATCATGATAGAAATAGAGAATGTAAGGACAAAAGGTAGTACCAACAGATCATTTTTGGATATATTCCGGCACTCTTCTAGTACCATAAACTCTGGTGATGCCGTTGGAAGATAGACTGGAATTTGTGATGCACGGACTTTAGGAGTTCATAAAATGTATCCTCGTTAAACCCTTCAACTATTCTGAGTAACTGCTTTCCTTTGAGGCTAATAGCTCCAAACATAAATAAATTCCTGTGTGAGCCTGTTATAGGTCTGGAGTCCTTATAGATCCATACCCTCCTTTTAAAAGAATCAAAGAAGAATGATTCATCTAGCAATACTGCGGTAAAATCCTTAGGTAGATGGTCTACTATCTTGCATGCTCTTTTTTTGAACTGCTTTTTCTCTTCTTATGAGGCAGTGCTAACATGTACCTTTCCAGGTACCTTCTGTTTGAATCCCATCTGTGAAGTAATGAGTAGAGGTAGATTTGATGTTAGTGTACTTTTCCTTCCTTTACATTCATTTCACTTACCTGCTGTGTAGTGTCCATCTCTGTCTCCTTTGCCTTAATTTCTTCCTCATGTTAAAAGCAACTTCTTCAGGTAGTTTGGAAAGTCTACCACTCTTTGGTCAATTCTCTAGTCCATCAAGACCTTCTTTACGATATCTAGCAAGCCAATCTGATGTCCATGATCTGCTTCTATGCACCCCCCTTTGCAACAAGAGATGGGATCATTCCATCGCCTTTAGCTTTAAGAACAAGTAATAGTCTCTCCTTTAGTATGGCACGTGATTCGTTCCTATAGTGAGTTTCTAATTCTTTTTTAGTGAGACTCAAGATTTATTCAGCAAAGCAGATC
The DNA here is from genome assembly GCA_014523695.1 of Nitrososphaerales archaeon TH5895. Taxonomy (GTDB): domain Archaea; phylum Thermoproteota; class Nitrososphaeria; order Nitrososphaerales; family Nitrososphaeraceae; genus TH5896. The sequence goes on along the minus strand of JAATVS010000474.1, from coordinate 459 downwards.
AAATAACAAAACTATATCCATATGAACTTCTCTTAAGTATTGCTGTTTCTATGTGCGTATCGAGATTTCTTTTGTGAATCACCTTCGAAAAGTAGATTTAACCATGGATGACGTGTATCCATTCGAGGCCTGACCGCATTACCGTCTTCATCTCTGTTAGGGAGTGCTCAAGTAAGCTCAGAAAAAGTTGGCGTAGGGCGTAGCAATAGGAGTATTACTACTAATACTCCCCCCATTCATAAAGTACAGAAAATATTCGTTGAACCCCTAGGAATAGTAGTAGGTATTATGCCTTGGAACTATGTCTCGTCGTCTGGACAAGGTTGATGAGGATTAACAAAGGCTCCATTATCACGGACTACAATTCCTGTTTCTCCAGCTTATTATGGAGTTGGTAGGCCAGCGTATCGGTCACCTGGTCTACCAGCGCCTTCCCAATCTTGTCGTGCTTGTTCATTT
>JAATVS010000075.1 GCA_014523695.1 Nitrososphaerales archaeon TH5895 | reverse complement strand
GTTACGTTTGCACCTTTCTGCTCCACCAACTTTACAATATCATCCAAATCAGCAGACGAACTCTGATTTTTCAAGGTCACGATATAGGTCTCCACTTCAGTTTCACCTGACACGTTTTGATTCCCAGAAGTTCCATTGGATTTCGGAGAAGTGAGGTCGTTCTGTGCATCCACGTTTTCGACAACATAAATGGATTGTAACAATAGGGCTATGCTAAAAACTATCGCAGTAGTAAGATGGAATGCAGTCAAATAATAACCTCGGGGCCTTAAGTTCACGTTGTTTCTATTGAGTTGATCATAATATTTATCAATTTCTTCGCAAAAGTCCTGGCTATTCATAAACGCTCCCCAATTGCCGCAATTTCCGACAACAGCATGAGCATCTGTGATTGGATTTTCTATTTCTTCGTCTTGCACAAGATTCCAAAACGAAGTGACACATAGTAAACAATTATCTTAAATGTCCATTGTAGATCCTAAGTATTAGAGGCAAGTTTATGTCGAGAGCTTGGCAACGAAGGGATACCGGATTAACATTACGGATGATTACGAGCTTCATGATACTTACGGTGCCCTATCTTGTTTTTCTTGGCGTATTGGTTTATATGGGCGTGGGCTTTATACCCGTTACCGTAGTCGCATTAGTACTGATTATATCACAATGGTACTTCTCAGACAAGATTGTTCTTTGGAGTTCAGGCGCAAAGGTGGTAACCAGAGAACAATATCCTGAGTTGCATGGACTAGTAGAAAGAATAATTGCAAGGAACAATCTTCCAAAACCAAAGATCGCAGTGATTAATTCCAAAGTACCTAATGCTTTCGCTACAGGAAAAAGTAAAAGGAGCTCAGTGGTTGCCGTGACTACAGGTTTGATGGATATCCTAAATAGCGAAGAACTTGAGGGAGTCATAGGACATGAGTTGAGTCATATTATGAACAGAGACGTTTTGGTGATAACACTAGCCAGTCTCTTCTCGACCGTCGCCTGGTACATGATGCAATTTGGTTTCTTCGGCGGGCTTTATGGAGGGGGAATGGGTGGATACGGTGGAGGAAGAGATCGAGGCGGTGGTGGTGGCGCAATCTTGATCATGCTAGCGGTAGCCGCCGTTACTTGGCTGGTCAGCTTTTTGGTAATCCGAGCAATTTCAAGGTACAGAGAGTTCGCTGCTGATAGAGGGTCGGCACAGATGACGGGAAAACCGGTACAGTTAGCCAACGCTCTTATGAAGATTAGCGGTACGATGCAGCGTGTGCCGAATCAGGATCTACGCAAGGTGGAAGGTCTTAATGCCTTTTTCATAATTCCAGTAAATTCCGGTCGTCAAACGATAGCTAACCTTTTTTCAACACATCCTCCTGTTCAGATGAGAGTACAGAAGCTTCTGGAGATGGAGGCGTCGATGGCGTGATAGACTCTCTGCTCAAAAAATTAGGTAAGGGCAGTTCGCATAGAAAAAATAAGGATTTTGATGAAGGGATATTCGCTCTTACTTCCGCATATATTACGCTTCAAACAAAGCTGGGATTAAGTAGTACCAATAGATGCGGAATTTGCATTAAAAATGTGAATGGAGCATACTTTTCAGATACCATCCGGGAAGTACAAGAATTTTTAAGAATAAGCAGCAGCGAATTTCGGACCGAACACGTTCTAGTTAATGACAAGTTAGGATATCTATGGATCATGCTAAGGGGGATGAGCGTTGAAGATATCTTGGTGGCGTCAAATGGAGTTGCAGACACAATCGCAGAACGAGGATTTAGAGATCAGATGTTGGCCGCCGTATTCGAATTCAAGAAAATCGTTTCCCCCAACTCCCACATGGAGAGCACTCGACTTGAACCCCAATTTCTGGTTTATAATTACAAGAGGAAGAGATTCTACCCTTTCGTTCCGTTAGGTGCTCAAGAGAAGAGGCGTAGTGATCTCGAATTGACACTCATGTCTATCATTGCAAAGGAAGTCCCTTGGGAAGCTGACATGACAGTATGGTATCCTATGTGGGACATGCCTTTTGATAGGTTGAGAATTTAACTACCGCCGAACCACTAGTCAAGCCCCGGGATAATTCCTTCACCATGGAAGAATTTATTTGCTTCTTCAATAGTTAAATCGTTGCCCGGGAGAATGATGTCAGAGCTTACTATCACTCTGGGATCAAGTAGCTTTCCTTTTTTAGTAACGATCTCCTCCAGCTGTTCCATCTTCAGTTTGAATTCCTGATCGGTCAAATTTTCCGTCTCAAGCTTTCGCACAATTGAATTATCTATCGAATTTAATTTTCTTAAAGTTTCTGAATCGACCGAGAATTGCCCCTGGCCCAGAACTCTAATGATTTTCTTTTTTACTCCCCTTGTAGCAGTTTGTTTTCTGGAGGGGGTTCGAAAAACTCTCGAACTGTTCTTTGTCTTTTGAAAGTCACTCTTTCTAGAAACGCGTAATTTTGGAGTACGTTTTGTTACTAGTGGTCTCCTAGTCTTCTGTGCTTTCTGTTTAGCCATTCTAGTCTGAATGCGTGAAGTCTTTTTCTTTGTCCCCCTATCAATTCTCTTGCTAAGAGAACGTTTCTTTGATGGTGACTTGTTTATGCTAGACTTTGGTTTCTTTCCCTTTTTCTTATCGAGCCTTGCTGAGGTAGAATCACTTTCTTTTTTTCTAGTATGCCTCATTAGGATGCTTCCTGCTCTTGTTCAATGGCCCGTTTCTTTTTTCTAAGTTTTTCGGCCTTCAATTTTGCTAATTCTTCCTCTACAGATTTATTAACGGTAATCTGTTCAAGCTCATTTTCGATCTCGTCCTTGTTAGATGTATAGTCTACCAACACTCCCGAACTAATCATTTCATCCAATGCTTGAGCTTTTGATTTCATCCTTTCAGCCTTCTCTTCAACTCTGTTCATTGCTATGCCAACATCGGTCATTTCCTCAGATATGCCAGTGATATTCTCCTTTATTCTAACCTGCGCCTCAGCTGAAGAATATTGTGCTTTAATCACCTCTTTTTTGGACTTAAATTCCTCTACTTTGGCAGATAGTCTCTTTTCCGTTTGTTCTAATTTCTCCTGTTCAGCCTGCATCTCTGCGATCTGCCTGTCTAGTCCCTGCATCTGAATCAGATTTGCATTCTTTCTCTGAAGAGCGAGCTTGGCAAGATCTTCTCTATCAGAATCAAGGGATCTCCTTGCTTGCTCATCCAGTGTTCTAATATTGTCCCATAATCGCGCCTTCTGCATTTCTAGTCTTTTCTTTGACGTAACAACTTCGGCCATGTCCCGACGGAGACGATTGACAAGCTCTCTTTGCTTCTCGTACGAATAATCAAGAGCCTGCCGCGGATCCTCATATTTGTCAACAAGGTAGTTTGCTTTTTGCTTGATAACAGTCGAAATCCTATTGAGTAATCCCAATTACTTTCTATCAACTAATTGAGCAAAAATAATTATTAAATGTGCCTAATTGTGCAAGAGTGAACAGATTTCATCATCTGTAATCGTGTCCGAATCTTCTTCTTTCATGTTCATCGGGGGGGCCTTCATCGTCTTTCTTTTTAAAGTAGCCCCACCACAATAGAAAGCCACCTCCTACCAGCATTGCAATTACAAATTTTTCATTGTTGAGGTACGGGCTAAAATATCTCGCAAATGCCGATTCAAATGGCGGATTCACTGATTCTGGTGCGTAAGTAACAAGGACTATGTTCCGAATACCTATGATGGTTGCCATAACGATAAAAAGTACCCCCATCGCCGACATCCAGTTTCTGCCACGATTGTTATTTTCTCTCTGAGTAAAGATCATTTCTGATGAGGTTTAGGTCACCATCAATCCCGGGTGTTTGATTTTATTCCTTTTTGAGGCATTTAACAACATAGGGGTTAATATTTCAGCTTGGTAGCTCATCGATAATGGCCCCAAATAGATTGGTCGAAGGCCCTTAATTTCTCCTATTAACGAATTGATCGTTGAGACATTGGCCTGGTCGTCACCGCATACGAATGTGTCAACGGTCAGACTTTGTTTGATGTCCTTCAATTTGACCTCTGATATGGTGTGAAAAGCCGAGACGATTCTACCTCTGGGTCGAATGTAATCGGAAACCAACTCAGCGGCAGATTTCACTCCTTCCTCTAAAGGCAAATACGTAAACCCCTTATCCTCTCTACGCATAGGCACTATGGGTGTAACTACTATGCATTTGGGGCTAATTTTCTCAGAGATCCCAACGCACGTACTTTCAGTTGACTCATAAGGAATAGATAATATTACAAGATCGCAGATTTCAGATAGCTGAAAGTTATCTTCACCACTGATATTTCCAGTCATACTGTTTCCATAATTCTCCCTAGCAGAAACCATATACTGTTTAGCAGCTTCATTGGCTCTAGTTACATCACGGGACCCAATGATAATATCGTGTTTCAAACACCATCGTAGTGCAAACCCCTCTCCCATTCCTCCTGTTCCGCCGACAATACCGATCTTCATCCTATTCAGATCCAACAGGCTCCGGTATGAAAACATTTTCTAGCTCTTTTTCTTAGCTAATCATCATCTGCACTTGTTGGCTTGTTTAACAATGCATTTTATATGTAAGGATTGACTACACTCATGAAGATTTAGGTTGCCGTTGACGATTATGATGCGACATGGACAGGCAGAGAATAATGTAAATAAGATTTTGGTAGGTAGACACGTTGAGGCACACCTTACAGAGTATGGAAAGCGTCAGGTTGCTGACACTGCTATGTACTTGAAAGAAATTCCGATAACCAGAATACTCGTTAGCCCCGTAATTAGAACGATCGAAACTGCGAAAATAGTATGTGAGATATTGGGTAGTACCTACGAGGTAGACGAACGGCTCTATGAGATAGAGTTAGGGAAACTGGTTGGGATGAATTATGAAGAGATAGTCCAGAAATATGGCAATCTCTTCTTAAAATTTTATGCCGGAAATGATCCAACCTTGCTTAGTTACGGCGTAGAATCATTTACATCCGTAAAAAATCGTATAAACAACCTGCTCGAAGAACTTGGACACACATGCGAGGATGAGAATATCCTCCTAATAACTCATCTAGATCCGATCAAGGCAGCGATTTCTATCCTTCTAGATCTCAATCCAAATTCTCTTTACAGATGGCACATACGTAATGCATCATTAACTATACTTAGGCAAGAAAGCCAGATCTATTCGCTTTCAGCTGTAAATTTGATGAGTATCAACCGGTATTTTGAAGAATAGGAGTATGATCATAAAGTAATTGAGATTGCCTCGTCACCTTTATCATCACCAATCTTGGCACCATTCCAACAACTTCTTGGAAGCCAGAAACCCAACTCAGTATCAATTCATATTAAATTAAATAGTTTAAGACCTAACTAATTTACATCACAGATGGATGTATTCACTAGGGCTAGGTCGCACATATCCGCAGGCTGGAGTGTTTCTCACCCCTTCAGACTAGTCCTCATTTGTTTACCGCTCATTATCCTTGGCTTCGCCTCGACAAACGTCGCATTCTCTCACCTAGAACACCTCCCTCATTACAATGGAGGGTTCTCTGGTGTAGGTAAATACTATATATTTCAGGGCATGGAGCCTGACTATCCACGACCTGAAGAGCCAGCAGGAATTGTTTTCAGTATTCAAGACAACAAAGGGAACGACATGACAAATATTGTAACTATGGTAGAAGTTTATGACGAGAAATCCGGGGACCGTATTGCAGTATTTCCTTGGACCAAGCACGATGTCGGCGATTTTAGGCTCTATTACACATTCCCAAAGATTGGTAATTATATATTGGTCGTCAGCGTGGTTGATGACTCACCTACTATTGAGAATAGAATAGGCCTTGCGAGTCCCGCGAGAAGTACACTCCTAGATAGATCTGATTGTGACTGTGAACGAGGATTGATGAATATCTCCGTAACCAATAATTTTGGCACGATCTATTATGGTTCAATATTCACTGGAATTTTTATGGGTATTGCAGTACTAGGGGTGGTTCTCGCCCTTATTTTTCTTAAGAGAAGAAAGACGATCATGTCTGAAAATATTAGAGATAAACAAGTGTTGAAGTATTGTATATTGCTCTTGGCGATGGCCTCGGGTTTTGTACATATTGCTGTCTTCCCAGGACACGCGTCTTTGAGAATCGAATATAGTATCTTCCTTTTCGCCGCGGGAGCGGCACAATTCACATATGGAATCGCGTACGTATTGATTTCATTAAACGAATCCAAGATCTCGAATGATATCGCTTCTGTTCGAAATCGCTATCGTAAAACCGCAGTCTTGAACATGTTTGGTTTGATCGGCAGCTCTGTATTGCTCGGATTATATCTCTATTCTGTAATTTTTCCCCCTCCGTTGTCCCCGAACAATGTTGCGGAGCAGGTAGAAGTGGCAGGTGTGCTTGCCAAATCGACTGAGGCTATATTGGTGGGAGGTGTGGTGTACCTTATGGTATGGGAACGTCGAAGATTTAGAACGGAGCTTGTCCGATACCAGCAACAATCGGAAAGTCATCTATGACCAGATCAGGATGCGATATAGCGAGTATTGCATCTTATGACTCATTAGAAACCTTAAATTAGAAGTACGAGGCTTATGAGCTAACGAGTGAATCTTTAATGGTATCTAGATTAGCAATATCTTGGACCATGATAGGATGCCTATCTGTTATAGGTTATTTGTCTATTTTCGAAATCAATTTCATTGATGTTTTTGCTCAGGAAGCTGAAGAGCTTATTGTAAGGAGAGTGGCAGTATGGGATCTTTTCTATCAAGGTATGGTAGCGGCTTTTGTTATAGGAGCGCTGGTGCAGGGTACATTAGTTTACATATATTGGAGATTTAGAGAATCCAACCCCAAAAACAGACCACGAACTGAAAAGAAGGAGGCATAGTAGTTATGGGTCATGCTACAGTAGAATGGGTCTATGTGGGCGCAGTAATATCAGTTCTATGCTGGGTGGGTGCCTCTGCGTGGAACGTAGAGCATCAAATCGAAGCCGCGCCCCCGGACGCAGAGACCATAAAGGTTATCGGGCAGCAGTGGTTCTGGACTTTTGAGCATCAGGATGGTACAAAAGAGGTCGGGGAATTACACGTTAAACAGAATGT
>JAATVS010000473.1 GCA_014523695.1 Nitrososphaerales archaeon TH5895 | reverse complement strand
GGTCCTGTGTCCGTCGATAAAATTCCTTATAGGTCCAGATACGTAAATCGGGGCATATATCTTTCGGGATATCGAATATGACGAACCTTTCGATTCAAGAAACGAATTAATGGACTTTACTATATTGATGTCTTTACCTGCTACACCTACTTTCGCCTTGTTCTCTCCTAACGGAATTATCCAAGCGAAAAAACCTGGATATTTGTCTGAATCAAAGTACAGCTCAACGGTATCAGGGTCGATCCAAGGGGCAAATACTTCGTACTGCCCCGAGGGCAATATTCCAGTTCGATGCCTACTTATCAGCGATGATAAGCCTCTGGCATCCACAAAATACTTGCAATACACTGTTCCTTCCACTGTGCGTACAGCAATAGTGTAACCGTCTTCGAAGTTATTCTGTCGGGTTTCGCCCGAGTGGGGACCAGCCGAGAAGGTCTTCATAGAACACATCGTTGCTATTTCGACGCCAAGCTTCTGAGCTTGAAGAGCGATTTGCTTATCCAATTCCCTCCTATCGATGGCTACCACATCCTGGAGTCGTGCATCAACTACAAATGAAGCGGATTTCGAATAAATTTTGGCTCGAGTAATATAGTTTCTAAATGACCTGGACGAAGGGACAATACCTAGCTTTCGTAATCCGCTGAGGCTCACTAAACCTCCACAGTGTTCAGGGGTGCCGATTTCGTGGTCAGCTTCAATGACCTTAACTGAAATCGACGACCTTGAACCTATTTCTCGAGCTGTTAATAATCCAGAAAGGCTTCCTCCTACTACTACTACGTCATACTTGGTCCGGTTCAATACCTCGTATTGGAAATAAATATCTCGATTTATTAATCAAGCTAAGGTCGTACAAATTATTGGAATTTAAACAGGTAATAGTGGTAAGAAAGGAGCTTAGAATGGGCATCGGGAAGCTATCTGCCCAAGTTGCTCATGCAGCTGTGTCTGGAGCAGAGCAAGTAATGACGAGCAATCCTTCATGGTTTATGAAATGGTTCAACTCCGGTCAGGCAAAAATCGTTGTCAAAGTTCATTCTCTTGAGGATCTACACAACATCAAGAGGAAGGCACAAATTTCAGGTCTTCCAGTAGTTCAGGTACAAGATAGCGGATTAACTCAAATTCCCACCGGAACCATAACATGCCTAGGAATCGGACCAGCTCCATCGACAATGATTGATAGAATAACTAAAGACTTGAAACTATTATAGGAAGAATATCTCCGGATACAATGATTCAGATAATAGTTGTCGTGTGTTTTTTTTGTTGTTTGGAAGATGCGAACGTATAATATTAAGTTTACATATCAGCTAATTTTCTAATTCGCGTTATCCATGACGAATCGTCATCATTCTTGACATTCCATCTGTTATTTTCAGGTAGATACCTCCCTCGTCCGCTGTGATCAAAGGCATTGTGAATTTCGGTTTTCTCTGCTGTCTTACCCATAGAATTCTTATCACCGCCCGTAGAACTCAACATCTTATTGACTGACTCACCCAAATTGGATGAGCCTTCAATAGAAAATAAATCAGATGCTTTTACCCTTAATTCCTCGTAGTCAGGGGTAGGAGTTGCATCTATTTGGTTGAAGTTGGTGGGAACATCAAATTGTGGGCCTAAACGGTTTGCAGGAGAATCTGAAAAACTCTCTTTAAGCAATTCCATTTTGCCTGTCAATTGGCCCTTTCCAAATTCAGAAAAACCATGCTCCTGGAGGAATGGCATATATTTCGTCATTATACTGAAATCCACAAGTCTCTTACTCACTTCTTCTGACGTGAAAGTGCTCATTAAACTATGAACCTATGCAGCAACTTAAATATCCTAAAGTTCATTGTAGTTGTTAAGCAGAAGCAATAAAGCTGATACCCTTCCATATCGCCACCTGAATTACGGTTCGGAAACGACTTGGGGTTTTAGTTATTCTCCTCGTGATATTGACATCCCCCCTTCCAAGATAGACTACTTAAAGTGGGCGCAAGACAAGGGAAACTAAATCACTTACTGCAGATAAAATTTTGTATCTAATATTTGTTTGAAATTCAGCAATAAGAGCACAAACAGCAAATATTTCGTCATTTCTCAGGGAAAACCAGACCATGCAACGCCGTTTCACTGCGCATTGGCAACAGGCAGCTTCGATGGATTTATTAACATGACACCATGCTAGTCAGTAGAATCCATGTCTACCTATCGAATCGACAAGGACTCTTTGGGAGAGATTAAAGTCCCTTATGATGCCTACTATGGCCCGTTTACCGTAAGAGCTAGCAATCAATATACTATCACAGGGCAAAGATCACATCCAGATCTAATTAGAGCATATGCAATGATCAAGAAGTGTGCAGCTCTCTCCAATTGTGAACTTGGAACTCTTCCGATACAAATTTCTAATGCCATAGAAAAGGCTTGCGACAAGTTACTTTCAGGTGAGTTCTTAGATCAGATAATCATTGAGCCCATTAATTCAGGTGCTGGAACAGCCTTTAATATGAATATTAATGAGGTGATCGCTAATATCGCGCTAGTGATGATTGGTGAGGAAAAGGGGAACTACGAGATAATTAATCCCAATGATCATGTGAATATGTCTCAGTCAAGTAACGATACTTTCCCCACCGCTATGCATCTGACTATACTACTGGGTCTAAAAAATTTTCTGCAGGCGATTGAAGACTTAATCAAATCTCTAAAGGACAAGAGCGTTGAATTCAGTGACGCGATGAAGATCGGGAGAACGCATCTGATGGATGCACTACCTATCACGCTTGGGGATGAATTTAGTGCGTATCATTATTCAATCGAAATTGCAAGACAGAAGATAGTGCAAGCAGCAGAAAACCTGTACGCTGTTGCCTTGGGAGGTACCGCTGTGGGGAGTGGTGCAAATTCACCGCCAGGTTACCGTGAGATATCAATCAGGCATCTTAGAGACGTATCTCAGTTGAATATAACATCATCTGAAAATCTTTACTTCGCACTCCAGAGTCGATTTGGCGTCACATGTTATTCCTCGTCAATCAGAAACCTCGCGGTAGAACTGATCAAGCTAGCGAATGATCTCAGGCTTATGGCGTCAGGACCTACTGCCGGCTTCGCGGAAATAGTAATTCCAGCAGTGCATGCAGGTTCTTCAATAATGCCAGGCAAAATTAACCCCTCTTTGGCAGAATGTCTCAACATGATTTGCTTTAATGTTATTGGAAATGATGTGGCCGTAGCGATGGCATCGCAAGCGGGTCAATTTGAGTTGAATGTAATGCTACCAGGGATGCTAAAATGGATTTTAGAATCTATGGATATGCTTAGGAACTTTCTACCAGTATTCACAGGTAATTTTCTGAACGGCATTCAAGCCAATGTAGATAAGCTTTCTGGATATGTCTATAGGAGCCCTGTACTTGTAACAGTTCTAAACCCTTACATTGGCTATGTGAAGGCTTCCGAAATTTACAAAAAAGCTTTGGAAACTAACAGGAATGTCAGGGACATAGTAGTAGAAGAAGGTTTAATGAATGCGGATGACGTAGAAAAGGTGTTTTCACGTTCAAATCTGATGGGAAAAATAGAGAAAGTATAGCAGCCTATCAAAGTTATAGGTGTAACACGAACTACGACATAGCGTCGGTCTTCATCGCGAAGTTATCGTGCTTGTTATTTCTACGACTTCGTTTAAGCCATTATATATTTGTAAAAATTTCTTACCCTTATCTGTAATCTTATATGTTCTTTGATTGTCCAGAAACTCGATCAGGCCATTTACCAATAAAAGAGTTAAATAATCTTTAAGATGGTGATACGACAAAAAGGACCGGTACATGATCTTTTTTTGAGATGCACCACTTTCGTCTGACGAGTTCTGGAGAATGAGCGCAATAATTTCTAGCCTATTCCTATGCTTCATCAATTGGATCACGCCATCACCTAGAATAAAAGAGGCGCGACTGAGTATTATGGTATTGTTCTTTTTTAGATTAATGTAAATGTTTTCTTCTACTGATTCTAATTAACAAAGGTTTGATATCAAGTTACTGGTATAAACGCTTGGTCGTTGATGTCTTAGATCTTGCAAGGTGCACAAAGAAGCTTCGCGGGTGTAGCAGTTCGCGAGTTAACAAAGTTGCTGAGCAACATAGTATTCATACACGTGCGATCTAGAAGATTCACTGCTTGGCGATATCCAGGTACAACTTGACATCTCTTTCCAATTCACTATAGTTATTGGAATTTGCTTTAGTTTTATTAACTAAGTCAATCTATTACAATTATGGGCGGGAAACTAAATGACATTCGAGAGACTTCTTCGAATGCGATACAGATAATTCGAGATCTTAAAAATCCCGAAGTGCATGAATCTCTGAATAGAGTGAAGGATATCGCAGCCACCGTAAAGGAGATAGTTGAATCCTTCAAGGATCCTTCCATGGTCAAAAACATTGAGAATTTCAGGCTTACATTAGAGTCGATTGAAAGGATTTCGACAAAAATAGACAACTTACGTTCTGACACTCAGAATTCAGGCATAATGGATGAAATCTCTAGTACTATAAGGGCCTGTAGGCTTGCGTTAGATACTCTTAATAACGAAGGGAGTACCAAGGATTTGGTCACTGAATCGAAAAATTTGATTTCAGAAATTAGTTCGATGGTTCTAGAGATAAAGCATCTCTTGCGTACCATTGGCGGAAATACAGACGGAAATTCGAAGATTGCGGGAATAGTAGACAATGTTAAAGATATTCGCGATTATGCAAAATCCGTTCGTGAGGATTTTATAGAGAAATATTGATGGATGTTTCTGGGATGTAGGGCAGTTACTAGTATCGCTGCAATTAAATTCCGGATAAAAATAGCTTCAATCCCTATGTCTCATGGAGGGCGATAAGAGTTCGATTTATAATAGACTCGAGACCGACGTACCTCATCAGAATCATGGAAATCTCTTGCAGGGGATCAGTTCCTTTGAACCCTTCATCAAATTTGAGTTCAATTTCGCCTTTGCTTGATTTCAGGTACACCGTTATGAGTGAATAAAATCCCCTACTCTTGTCAAATCTCTCTCTGTAAAGTCTGAGTTCAACTCTTTCGATGGACACATTGTCTACTGATAATGAACCTCCATCAAGCAACACCACCTTGCCTAGTGGCTCATTCGAAATTCTGGACCTTTCAACATCTGTCTTGATGTCCAGGCTAATCACTGGTACTCCAAGAACCTTATCCATTCTGGAAACCAAAGGTTTCCTTCCGCTATGCCTATCCCCCTGGCTAATGAAGTGGGAGAATTGTAATAGACCTCATTTGCACCTATTTCATTGCTTATCATGATATTGATTTCATCGATCGATGATACTTTTCCAAGATATTTATTTGCGATAAGATCCCGGTTTTGTGTATAGAGTCCAACCTGTCTACCATCAATAGTTGGTGGATAGCTAACAATGACGATGATCTCCCTTGCCTCCGATTTCCGCAGGTAATGGATTGTTTCTTTGACGGTACCCCCAGTCTGAATGGTACCCTGGATTGTTCCAATACTCTTATTGGAGACCAAATTCTCCACAACGAATTTCAATGATTTACTTGTAGTGAGTAGCTTGTACTTGCTTACCTCCTCTGAAAAGTCGATCATGTGATCCGAATCATCATATCGATCCTTTATGACACCCTCACCCATTTCAAACATTTTATGATTCTTTTGATATTCCAAACTAAACCCCAGGCCCATCGGTCTTGTGTAGTCGGGTTCAGCAAATGCAGATTCGATCTGGAACCTCCCAGAAAGAAATTTCGACTGCTCTTTGCCAATATTTTTCCTTATTTCATAAATACTCTTGCCGTTTACGATCGACGCCACATTTGATTCCCTAATAAACTCGAAAGGATCTACTACCATATTTGGTGAATGTTGCGTTGATAATGTGATGGGCTCAGAGCTTCTGTCTAGCTTCAATAGTTCCCCAGGAGCTACGTCTCTGAATGTGAGATCGACTAACGAAATTCGCAAGGAATTTTCTGACGCAATCACATGTAGGGTACCATCTTTATTACTTCCCAATACAAGAGGTTTGAAGCCCGTGTTGTTTCTATATGCGTAAATGTTACCACCTATCCTTACAAGCATATTTCCTCTCAAATGGCGATCCAAAAAATCGGTAGCCTTCAGGGGATCACGATTTCTGGTCAGAAGTGTCTTGAAAATGCAATAGATTTGATATAACGGGTCGCAGTCCCTGGCCCCATCTATCATAGGGTGTAGATATAGTTTCTCGGTATCCACTAAGAATCCATCCAAGGCAATTTGACTGTGTTTAAAGCCACTTGATTCTGGCCTCCGTTTAGAGAGAAATCCAATTCCATCAAATCCGGTAAGTTTACCATCGCTTACAATTTTGACAATCCTTTCTTCGTAAGGCAAAGGGCCATCACCATCTACACTGTTTTTGCCGACCATTATCTTCCAGTAAGCCTTGCCTCGGTGCTGGAGCATTCGCATACAGTGGGCCAGAATGTAGGCAACATTTCTTGCTCTTTTAATTTCAGCGTCTGAAACTGCGACAATTCCTGCCAAACCAGATTCTCTCCTAAAATGCTACATAAAATCTTAGTAGGTATTTAAGGTTAGTGCTAAAGCTACATCCGTTAGCCCAAGGCTTAGGTTGTTTGACTTCCCTATTATACGAAGTATGTCTATATATAATAATACCTTAACATCAGGTCATAATTGTTAATCGGGATTATAGGAAAATCAAACGTAGGCAAGTCAACGTTCTTTAATGCTGCTACAAGTCTAGGAGTACAAACTGCTAACTTTCCGTTTACAACAATAGAACCGAATATTGGTATAGGACATATAAGGACACCTTGCGTATGCACAGAGTTCCACGTAAAGGATAATCCATTACATTCGATATGTGTAGACGGTAACAGATATATCCCTATCAGAATTCTGGATGTAGCAGGGCTCGTCCCAGGTGCTCACACTGGTAGGGGGCTAGGAAACCAATTTTTGGATAGCGCAAGAGAGGCAGATGCTCTAGTTCATGTTGTGGATGTTGCTGGAAGTACTGATTTAGAGGGTCGCGCAGTTAACCCGGGGACAGGGGATCCAATGCAGGATGCAGATTTCGTTTTAGAAGAATTCGATCTTTGGTTGGTTACAAATTTGAAAAAGAATTTAGAAAAGGCTTCACGAGATTTGCAGGGTACCCCAGAAAAGATATCAAAGTTGCTGTCAAGACAGCTCTCTGGACTGTCAATAAAAGAAAGTCAGATAATTACTTCACTAATCGAAGCAGGACTTGATGGAAAGAAGTTGTCTTCCTGGTCTGATTCTGATTTGTTGATGTTCTGTCGAACATTAAGGAAAATGGCAAAACCGATGATTGTTGCTGCTAACAAGGCAGATTTCGGGCCTGCTGAATCGAATTTACAAAAACTTAAGAGTCTTGACACTGAAGTAATCCCCTGCATCTCCGAGGCAGAAGTAATGCTAAAACTTGGATCAAAAAATGGGCTGCTTAGGTACCGTCCTGGAGACAGTTCGTTTGATATTAATCCAAAAGTATTACTTCGGGAGGAACAAAAGAAAGCATTGGAG
>JAATVS010000074.1 GCA_014523695.1 Nitrososphaerales archaeon TH5895 | reverse complement strand
TACCAAAGGTTCCGATCGAATATGATTTCATCCTCGAGAGGATATGATCCTCAGGTTAGCTTTATCTGTTGCTGTAAACTGTCTGATACAATTATGAAAAATTGCTTCTGTCCACCGACGAGTTAGGATTAATCCCTTGCCATTTGTGACAAATATTTACGTCTAAAGAATATGAATATATTTCCATTTATGATGGGCTTCTGTAATGATCACAAAGAACACTGATCCATATAAGCTAAAGAAATGCGTGTCTTGCAAAAACCTAATTCCATTAAATACCAAATATTTTACTATGTCACTGTCGCTTCAACATGTCTGTCTTGGCTGTGCTGAAAGAGAAATTCCTAAACTAATTCAGAATCTCCAACAGGATCTCCGAAGAATAAAAGAAGAATTGAAAAATAATTAGGATCACACATACAATGTTCAGGTTTATCTGTATTTAGGTTGAAGGGAATCAAATGTCCATGAAAGCTGAATGTTTTGACCCTGAGCTAACGATCAATAGCGGACAGATGTTCTTATGGCGAAAGAAAAAAGATGCATGGTATGGGATTCATGCCGACCACGTGTTGAAACTTTCGATTGATGATCAGCATGCCGACAAGAAGGAGCGTCGTATAAAATATGATTCGTTTCCTGAAGATCCCGGATGGGAAAGGAGGTTGTTTAGAATGGATGATGACATTGACAAAATACTCAATAACATTTCATTTGACCCACTTGTTCATAGTTCTTTGATGAGATATCCAGGCCTTCGAGTTATGAGACAGGATCCTATCCAATGTATGTTTTCGTTCCTATGTGCTAGTAATATTAATATTCAGCGAATTCGCAAAATACTTTTTAATTTATGTAATCGATTTGGAAAAAAAATGACCGTTGATGGAGACCAATTTTTTATGTTTCCAAGACCAAGAGATCTCCATGCAGCGAACATAACAGAGATAGTTAACTGCGGGACAGGCTACAGAGCCAAATCTATCAAGATGCTTGCATCAAGAATACACAATAGAGAAATTGTTCCTCAGGATCTTATCCGAATGAGATATGAAGACGCTAAACGTTCTCTACTAGACATCTACGGAATAGGTGACAAGACTGCAGATTGTATCCTCCTATTTTCTCTCGAGAAATTGGAAGCATTTCCGATAGACACATGGATAGCGAGAATAATATCTAGCAAATACGGAATTCTCCTTGGTGAGGACAGTATAGGAACTAGCGGCCTAAGGCATCATCTTAGTCATCAGCAGTATCGATTTCTGTCTAGTCGCATGAGGATGCACTTCGGTGCATACGCAGGCTATGCCCAACAATATCTATACTACTATAGTAGACATATCGCAGGTAGAAAATGGTAAGGTTCAAACCTACTGAAACTATCATATTGTGATAGATTTCTAAATGAGCGATCAGGCGGCATAGACTCGGCGATAATTGGCCCTTCCTACGACAGATTTAGCAAGTCCTTAGAAATGCGAAGCTACGCGATGTAACCTTATTCGGTTATCAAAAGATGCCTCAATTTATATTGTAATTCATATACAAGATGGTAGAAGAGTATAACCACATGGATACGACAAACGAACCCCATTCAAACTTGCTTGGTGACTATACTAAAGAAGAGAACAAAGGACGGTATTTGTACGGGGATTATACGCCATTGGAAGAGAACAAGAATATCATCCATGTCCTGAAGGATTTTGTATCCACTTCTGCAAATATAATTGAAATTCATAGAAATGTAGGCTCCCTTCGATTCGTTTTGGAGAATGTTGATGTTTTTCAAGATGAGATTATAAGAAAGATCGGGAATTTGCAAAATTCGGTAGAATCGTCTTTAGACGTATTTCATACCAAGTATCACGAGCGCATTGTAAGCTCCTCTGACGTTAAGAAGGATGCGGAATCGTCTTTCTTTCGCATGAGAGCTCCTCTAATAAACTCAATAGGGGATATTGAAAGGCAGTTTACAAAGTACGCCAATGAATACAGAGAAGAGATACAGGAGAGGATCATTCATTCGTACAATAATGCGATTACTTTACTTCAGCTCTGGCTATCGAAGGACGAATATAACTTGCCTGATACTCTCCTTGAAAGGAGAAATAAGGTTCTGATAGCGAAAATAGACAGGGATCCTTATTCGTATACTATTACT